>JAFALP010000141.1 GCA_019234175.1 Actinomycetota bacterium
CGTGCTCCCGCTCGAGCTGCGCGTCGAGCGCGTGAAGGTCAGGCCGCGCGTCAACGGACGCATCCGCGTCTTCGCCGGCGTCGTCTCCGGCTCGCACGCGATCGTCGTCGCCACCGTCGGCACCGTCGCCGTCGAGCTCGAGGGCGAGCGCGCGCAGCTCGACGGGCTGGCGCTCCGGTCGGTGACGAAGAAGGAGCTGAAGGCGCTTCTGCGCCATCCGCGCGAGCAGAGCCGGAAGAAGCGCTAGCTCGATCCGCCGCAGCGGCGGAACGACGTCATCTCGCCGCCGCGCGCACGCCACTCGGTGATGCCGCCCGCCACGGGCCGCGCGTCGATGCCGGCGGCCTTCAGCACGCTCGCCGCGAGCGCGGCGCGCGCTCCGCTCTCGCAGATGGTCAGGATCGGCTTCCCGTCGATGAGGCCGTTCTCCGCCGCCTGCCGCACCTTGCGATACGGCATGTGGTCGGTACCGGGGATGTAGCCCGCGTCGCGCTCGTCCACTTCGCGCACGTCGAGCACCTCGACCTCGCCGGCCGCGAGCACCGCCTCGAGCTCGTCGATCGGCACCGGCTCGACGCGCTCGCCGCCGCCGCCGACGTCCCAGCCGACGACGTCGAAGATCGCCACCGCCTGCAGCGAACGCACCGCGGTCGTCGCCTCGGTCTCGTCGGCGGCGTGCAGGAGCAGAGGACGCTCGGGAAGCACGAACGCAGCTTTCGTCGCGAAGCTCGATCCCGGGACCGGCACGTTGATCGCGCCCGCGCGATGGCCGGCGGCGAATGCGCGCGCGGGCCGCACGTCCAGCACGATCTCGTCGCCGCCCTGCGTCTGCGCGAGCTGCGGCTGCGCGCCGAGGAACGGGCCGCGGTTGAGCTCGACGATCCGCTCCATGTTCGGAGGCCGCGGCGGCTGCGGGCCGAGGGCGGCGCCGATGAACCCGTCCAGGTCATCGACGAGCGCGCGGTTGAAGCGCCGCTCGTAGCCGATGGTCGTCGATGCCTTCGAGCTCATGGCGGCGCCGCAGAGCGACCCCGCCACGTGACCGGGATAGACCTCGACGCCGTCGCCGAGATCGGCGAGGCGGTGGAGCGAGCGATGGAGGTCCTCCGCGCCCTCGCGCGCCGCGACGGCGAGGTCGGGCCGCGCCGCGTCGCCGACGAAGAGCGAGTCGCCGGTGAGCACGAGCCACGGCTCGTCGCCGCGCGACCGGTCGACGATCGCGAACGCGCAGTGCTCGGGCCGGTGCCCCGGCGTGTGCACGACGCGGACGACGACGTCGCCGACCTCGATCTCCTCGCCGTCGGCGAGCGGCTCGTGCGGGAAGGCCGCCCCGGCGGCCGCGTGCACGCGGACGGGGATGCCGTGCTCGAGCGCGAGCCGCCCGTGGCCGGACACGTGGTCGGCGTGGGTGTGCGTCTCGAGGACGGCCGCGATCCGGACGCCGTGCTTGTCCGCCGCCTCGAGATACGGCTCGATCCGGTAGGCCGGGTCGACGACGACGGCGACGCCGGCATGCTCGTCTCCGACGAGATAGGAGGCGCATCCGAGATCGTCGTCCACGAGCTGCAGGAACAGCACGTGGCGACGCTAGCAGCGGCCTCCGCTATCTCTCTTGAAGTGTGGCTCCGCCGCCGTCCTCCTCGGCGAGCAGCCGCGACACGTAGTACCCGATGGCGATGAGGAAGACGATCGTCTGCTCCGCGTTCATGAGGATGCCGCCGAGGTTCTGGTCGCGCTCGGGCGAGAGGCCCCACAGCCGCGGCGCGTGCTCGTAGAACGAGTAGAAGGGCCGCGTCGAGAAGACGAACGCGAGGCCGAGGAACGAGGACGCGACGAAGCCGGCGCCGAGGTAGGCAAGCGCGAGCGGCACCGACAGCCGTCCGGACACGATCGGCCACCAGAACAGGAGCCCGGCGGCGATGAGCAGGCCGTGCTCGATGTTCAGCGCCCAGCCGGTGTCGAGCGCCCAGTTGTAGAAGCCTGCGAGGTGCGTCCCGTACCAGATCGCCACCCAGGCGACGATCGCCCAGCGCGAGCGGATGCGGTCGCCGCCGTGCCGGGCGAGCCACCGTTTCATCGCCGGCGTCAGCCCGAGCAGGAGCAGGATCGGCGCGATGTCGGCGATGAGCGCGTTCTGCAGCAGATGGATGAGCAGCAGCCGCTTC
>JAFALP010000221.1 GCA_019234175.1 Actinomycetota bacterium
CCTTCCCCCTCTTGGTCGTCCCTACCGCCGAGGCACAAGCATGTTCGGCAGGGACCGTACAGAATTCAAGCGGCGGCGAGCGCGGCGAGCTGCTTCAGGCAGGACGCGCCTTCGCCCGGCGCGCGCACGGCGGGGAGCGGCTTGCCCGGCTCCCGGTAGTGCGTGTCGGGGCGGAAGCGATCCTCGCGGACGACCTTCGCGCCGCGCATGGCGAGGAAGGTGCCGTCCTTCAGCTCGTGCTTCTTCAGCCGGACGCCGGCGTACTCCTCGACCACCTCGAGCGCCGTGCGCGTCGAGGCGAAGAACAGCTCGTGCTTGCCCGCGCCGGTCCAGAGCGGGCGGCCGACGCCGCGGGCGGCGAACACGGTGCCCGCTTCGCGCTCGTCGAGCCACGCGGTCGCCATCGCGCCCCGCAGCGCCTCGAGGGCGTGCGGCTCGTTGTGGGAGTGCGCGGCGAGGGCGAAGATCGCCTCCGAGTCGACGGTCATGCGCGGCTCGGCGCGCGCGCACTCGAACTCGGCGAGGAGCTCGTCGTCGTTGACGATGATCCCGTTGTGGATGCCGACGACGGGCCCGTGGCGGACCGGGTGGTTGTTGGCGGCGATGGACGGGTGCCCCTTCGTGTAGTCGCGGACGTGGACGAGGAGCTCGGTGGCGGTGTCCGGAACGTCGATCCGCTCCAGGAGCTTGCTCGCCGGCGTCCGCTGCTTCGCCACCACCGGGTAGGCGGAAGCCGGTCCCCGGTACGCGTACCCGACCGCGTCCGCGCCCCGCTCGGCGATTCCGGCCAGGAGAGCCTGCGCCGCGAGCGTCCGGTCGACGCTGCTACGAGACGAAAAGCTGTATCCGGCGATTCCGCACATTCAGAGCTGCCTGAGCACCGTAGCTGACCGTTCGGCGCTCGAACGCTCAAGCCTCCTTGAGCTGTGGCCGATATGTAAAGGCGTGGAGCCACTCCCTCTGGCGGTGGAGGGCGACGTCGAGGCGGTCGAGGAGACCGCGAGCCAGCTCGACGACCCTCTCAAGCTGTACATCCGCTCGATCGGCGACGGCCGGCTGCTCACCCGCGAGGAGGAGCGCGAGCTGGCGCGGCGCAAGGACGCCGGCGACGAGCTCGCCAAGCGGCGGCTGATCGAGGCGAACCTCCGCCTCGTCATGTCGATCACGCGCAGCTACACGCGCGCGGGCGTCCCGCTCCTCGACCTCATCCAGGAGGGGAACCTCGGGCTCATCCGCGCGGTGGAGAAGTTCGACTACCGCCTCGGCTACAAGCTCTCGACGTACGCGACCTGGTGGATCAAGCAGGCGGTGAGCCGCGCGCTCGCCGACCAGGGCCGGACGATCCGCCTCCCGACGCACGTCGCCGAGCGCGTGCGGCGGCTGCTGCGCGTTCGCCGCCAGCTCGCGCAGAAGCTCAGCCGGGAGCCGACGCCCGCCGAGCTGGCGAAGGAGTCGGGCGAGAGCGAGGAGAAGGTCATCGACCTGCTCGGGCTCGTCGAGGACCCCGTCAGCCTCGACACGCCCGTCGGCGACGGCGAGAGCGCGTTCGCGGATCTGATCGAGGACGAGGGTGCGGCGCAGCCGGACGAGCGCACCGCGGTCGAGCATCGCCATGGTGAGATCACGCGCGCACTCGCGCGGCTGAACCCGCGGATGCAGCGCGTGCTCGAGCTGCGGTTCGGGCTCGACGGCGAGGCGCCGCGCACGCTCGAGGACATCGGCACGGAGCTCGGAGTGACGCGGGAGCGCGTCCGCCAGCTGGAGTCGCGGGCGCTGCGGGAGCTGCGGCACGCCGCCCCCGATCTCGAGCTGTACCTGATGAACTAGTACAGGCCTTCGCGGCGCGCGTACCGCGCCGCGCGTTCCTTCTCGTACTCGTCCACGTCGAGCGTGGGATCGCTCAGGCGCTTCAGGATCTCGCCGCCGCTCGGCAGCTCGGAGCGGTCGATGTGCCGCTCCGGGTTCCACAGGTCGGAGCGGATCAACGCCTTCGAGCACTGCGTGTACGCCTCCTCGACCGTGACGAGGATCCCGAGCTTGGGGACGCGCCCGTCCACCTCGCACGAGGCGAGCAGCTCGGGGTCGTCGACGATCGTGGCGGTCCCGTTCACGCGGAACGAGTCGCCGACGCCGGGAATGAGGAAGAGCAGCGCGATGCGCGGGTCCGCGAGCAGGTTCGTGAGCGTGTCCGCGATCTTGTTGCCGGGCCGGTCCGGGAGAAGGAGCCTGCGATCGTCGAGGATGCGCACGAACCCGGCGGGGTCGCCTCTCGGGGAGACGTCGAGACCGCCGTCCGGGCTCGCGGTCGCGACGCACACGAACGGCGAGCGTTCGATGAACGGGCGCGTGAGCTCGTTCAGCCGTGGCGCGATCTTCCCCGTGACGAGGGGTATCGGCTCGCCGATGACGGCACGGAGGCCGGCCTCGTCGGTGATCACGGGGAAAGGCTAGCTGGAGGCGACCAGCTGCATCTCGCGCAGGTTGGCGAGGCGCCGCAGCGACTCGAGCTCGATCTGGCGCACCCGCTCGCGGGTGAGGCCGAGGCGCTTGCCGATCTCCTCGAGCGTCTTCGGCTCCTCGTCGATGAGCCCGTAGCGGAGGACGAGCACCTGCCGCTCGCGGTCCGGGAGCGACTGGAGCGCGAGCGTGAGCGCCTGGCTCCGCAGCGAGACCTCGACGTGGTCCTCCGGGAGCGGATCGTCGCCGGCGACGAAGTCGCCGAACACCGCGTCCTCCTGCTCGCCGACCGGCTGGTCCAGAGACGCGGACGCGCGCGCGGCCGCGCGCACCTCGCGCGCCTGCTCGACCGGCAGCGACGCCTCGTCGGCGATCTCCTCGAGCGTCGGCTCGCGGCCGAGCTCCATCCACAGTGTCCGCTCTGCGCGGTTCATCTTCTGCATGCGCTCGACGATGTGGACGGGCATGCGGATCGTCCGCGCCTTGTCCGCGAGCGCACGCGCGACCGCCTGGCGGATCCACCAGGTCGCGTACGTCGAGAACTTGTAGCCGCGG
>JAFALP010000264.1 GCA_019234175.1 Actinomycetota bacterium
CCGCCAGACGAAGCTGAGCTTGCGCCGGTACGGCTCGTCCAGATTCTGGTCGCCGATCTCCTCCGCGTACTCGCGCAGCTCCACCTCGTCGCGCGCGATCGACCGCAGCAGCTCCTCGGACACGCGCGTGAGCCGCGACGACACGCCGATCTCCGCGGCGAGCGCCCGCACGTCCGCGACGTACCGGTCGAGGAGCAGCGTCTGCGCGCGAGCGCGCGCGTCCGCCAGCGTCTCCACCGTCGTCATCGGATTGCCGTCGGCGTCACCGCCGATCCAGCTGCCGAACCGGAGCGGCGCCGGCGCGTCGGGCAGGTGGCGGCGGTACTCGGCGAGGAGGCGCTCGGCGGCGTCGACGAGGCTCTGCTCGAAGAACCAGTGGCCGTTGCGGATCTCGTCCACGACCTGCGGGCGGCGCGTCCGCACCTCGTCCGCCTGCCAGAGCATCGTGATCTCGCCCGCGAGCGCGTCGTCGACGTCCTCGCCATCGTCGAGGCGCGCGAGCAGGGACGCGATGCGCACGTGCGCGGCGAGCACCGTGCGCCGCGCCGCCTCCGTCGGGTGCGCGGTGAGCACGAGCTTCAGGGCGACGTCGGCGGCCGGCACGCCCTCCTCGAAAGCGGCCGCGAGCGATTCCCGCGGCTCTCGCCCCTCGCGTGCGTACTCCCGCCGGCGGCGGATGCGGTTGTGCTGCTCGGCGACGTTCGCGAGCGTGAAGTACAAGGCGAACGCGCGGAGGACGCTCGCCTGCCGGTCGAGCGGGAGCGCCGCCACCGCCTCGCGCAGCTCGGCGCGGCGCTCTCCCTGGCGTGCGGCGCGCGACAGCGCGCGCACGTGCTCGACGTCGGCGAGCAGGCTCTCGTCCTCCTGCTCGACGAGCACGCGCCCGAGCAGGTCGCCGAGCAGACGGACGTCGCGGCGCACGGCTTCCATCGGCCAAGCGTCGCACGAACCTGCCTGCATAACCGCACAATCAGCCCGGATCCGGGCGCTGTTGGGCTAGCCTCGAAGCATGGGTCGCACGCTGTTCGAGAAGGTCTGGGACAGCCACGTCGTCACGTCCGGCGAGGGCCGCCCCGACCTGCTCTACGTCGACCTCCACCTCGTCCACGAGGTGACCTCGCCGCAGGCGTTCGAGGGCCTCCGTCTCGCGGGCCGCACGGTGCGCCGCACCGACCTGACGGTGGCGACGATGGACCACAACGTCCCCACGGGCGACGACACGCCGGTCGACCCGCTCTCGGAAACGCAACTCGAGACGCTCGCGAAGAACTGCGACGAGTTCGGCGTTCCGCTGTACGCGACCGGCAGCGGTCGCGAAGGGATCGTGCACGTGATCGGTCCCGAGCTCGGCCTGACGCAGCCGGGGAAGACGATCGTCTGCGGTGACTCGCACACCTCCACGCACGGCGCGTTCGGCGCGCTCGCGTTCGGCATCGGCACGTCCGAGGTCGAGCACGTACTCGCCACGCAAACGCTGCAGCAGCGCAGGCCGCGCACGCTCCGCATTCGCTTCGAGGGCGAGCGCCCGGCCGGCGTCACCGCCAAGGACCTCGTCCTCGCCGCCATCGGGACGATCGGCGTCGACGGCGGCGTAGGTCACGTCATCGAGTACGCCGGCCCGGCGATCGAGTCGCTCTCGATGGAGGGCCGCATGACCATCTGCAACATGTCCATCGAGGCGGGCGCGCGCGCCGGGATGAGCGCGCCGGACGAGACGACGTTCGCGTACCTGCGCGAGCGGGGCGTCGACACGGACGAGCGGTGGCGCGACCTTCCGAGCGACCCGGACGCCGAGTTCGACCGCGAGGTCGTCATCGACGTGACGCAGATCAGGCCGCAGGTGACGTGGGGGACGAACCCCGGCATGGTCGTGCCGATCGACGGCGCCGTTCCCGAGCCCGCGGACGAGGCGGCAGAGCGCGCGCTCACGTACATGGGACTCGCGCCGGGGACGCGCATCGCCGACATCCAGGTCGACCGCGTCTTCATCGGCTCCTGCACGAAC
>JAFALP010000408.1 GCA_019234175.1 Actinomycetota bacterium
GCGTCTCGCCTTCGTGGGCGAGCTTCGTCCCGGGGTAGTAGTGGGCGAGGATCCGCTCGTACTTCCAGCCGTGGAGCGCGTAGCCGTACGCGCCCCACTGGCTCATGCCGACGCCGTGACCCCAGCCGCGGCCGGTGACGACGACAACGGTGGCAGCGCGAGCGGCACCTGCGCCCGCCGCGAGCGCAAGCACGGCGACAACCGCAATGACCCCCCTACGTGGCACGTGAAGCGGCGCCAGAGTAGCGCACGTTTGCGCCGCCTGACGGCCGCTTAAACGTCTAGCCCCAGGAGTCCTCGATCATCGGCCGGAACGAGGTGGTGAGGATGCGCATGTCGCGCGGCCGCGTCAGCGCGAACAGCGCGACCTCCGCCACCTCCTCCGGCGAGAGCATCCCGGTGAGCGCGTCCTCGGTCCGCCCGCGGGCCTCGCCGAGCGCAAAGTCGGTGGCGACGCCGCCCGGTGCGATGACCGTGCAGCGGATCCCCCGCGGGCGCAGCTCGTGGTCGAGCGAGCGGATGAAGCCGACCTGCCCGAACTTCGACGCGTTGTAGACCGACTCGTGCGGGAACGCGCGCAGGCCGGCGACGGAGCCGATGGCGACGATGTCGCCCTCGCCCTGCTCGAGCATCGGCGGCAGCGCCGCGCGCACGGCGTGGATCGTCCCCTTCAGGTTCACGTCGATCATCTCCTCGACGTGCTCCTCGGTGAGCTCGAGGAACGGGCCGTACGCGCCGACGCCGGCGTTGGCGACGAGGATGTCGAGCCGCCCGAAGGCGGCGACCGTGTCGGCGACGAGGAGGTCGAGGTCGCTGCGCCTGCGCACGTCGACGCGGCGCGCGACGGCGTTCAGGCCGAGGTCGTCGCCGCTGCGCGACGCGAGGCCGAGCCGCACGCCTTCGGCGGCGAGCGACCGCGCGACCGCGGCGCCGATTCCCCGGCTCGCACCGGTGACGACCGCCACCTTCCCCTCCAGGACGCCGACGATTGCGAGACTAACTGCATGGAGCGCGTGCTGGTGGCGAACCGCGGCGAGATCGCGCTGCGCATCTTCCGTGCGTGCCGTGAGGAGGGAATCGGCACCGTCGCCGTCGTCGCGCCCGACGATCTCGGCTCCCTGCACGCGCGCTCGGCCGACGCCACCGTCGAGATCGCGTCGTATCTCGCGTCCGGCGAGCACGTCCGTGCTGCGCGGGAGGCGGGCGCGGACGCGGTGCATCCCGGCTACGGCTTTCTCGCCGAGAGCGCGGAGCTGGCCGAGGCGGTGCTCGCCGCCGGGCTCACTTGGATCGGCCCCCCACCGGCGGCGCTGCGCGCCGGCGGCGACAAGATCGCGGCGAAGGAGACGGCGCGTGCGGCAGGCGTGCCCGTGCTCCCCACCGGCGAGGTCGGCTTCCCGCTGCTCGTGAAGGCGGCGGCAGGCGGCGGCGGCCGCGGCATGCGCGTCGTGCGCACGCGCGCAGAGCTCGACGACGCCGTCGCCGCTGCGAAGCGCGAGGCCGAGGCGGCCTTCGGCGACGACACGGTCTTCTTCGAGCGCTATCTCGAGCGGCCGCGGCACGTGGAGATCCAGCTGCTCGCCGACCGGCACGGCACCGTCGTCGCGCTCGGCGAGCGCGACTGCTCCGTCCAGCGCCGCCACCAGAAGGTGCTCGAGGAGTCCCCCGCGGTGACGCCGGCGCTGCGCGCTGCGATGAGCGAGGCCGCGGTTGCGTTCGCGCGCGCGATCGGCTACGAGAGCGCCGGCACCGCCGAGTTCGTCCTCGACGACGACCGCTTCTATTTCCTCGAGCTGAATGCGCGCATCCAGGTCGAGCATCCCGTCACCGAGCTCGTGACCGGCATCGACCTCGTGCGGGCGCAGCTCGCGATCGCGCGCGGGCAGCGGATCGACGTCGACGTCTCGCTCGACGGGCACGCCGTCGAGGTGCGCCTGTACGCCGAGGACCCGCGGACGTTCCTTCCGCAGGCCGGACGCATCGAACGCCTCGTGCTGCCGGCCGGCATCCGCGTCGACGCCGGCGTCGCCGAGGGCGACGACGTGGGGACCTCGTACGACCCGATGATCGCGAAGCTCATCGCGCACGCCCCGACGCGCGACGAGGCGCTCGACCGTCTCGCCGACGCGCTCGCCCGCACCGAGGTCGAGGGCGTGACGACGAACCTCCCGTTCCTGCGCTGGCTCGTCGACCAGCCCGACTTCCGCGCCGGCGTGGTGACGACGGCGTTCCTCACCGAGCACCCGCCG
>JAFALP010000243.1 GCA_019234175.1 Actinomycetota bacterium
CTCGCCGTCGCCGACGAGCACGAATGTCCGCCACGACTGACGATCGATGCGCGCCGCCAGCGCGAGTCCGACTCCGATCGACAATCCGTGACCGAGTGCGCCCGTGCTCGCCTCGACACCGGGGATCTTCGCGGCCTCGGGGTGTCCCCCGAGCATGGCGCCGAACGCGCACGCACGCGACAGCTCCTCTGCGGGGAAGAACCCCTTCTCGGCGAGCATGAGATAAAGCGCCAGGCAGCCGTGGCCCTTGCTGAAGATGAAGCGGTCGCGGTCGGGCCACTGCGGGTTGGCGGCGTCGAAGCGGAGCGCATGGTCGTAGACGACCCTGACGATCTCCATCGACGAAAAGGCGGCGCCGACGTGGCCGCGCCCGCTCTGCTCCACCATGCGGAGGATCGCGCGCCTGTCGTCGCGTCCCTGCTGGTCCAGTTGTGCCCGCTGTTCGCTGACCATCGTCTGCCAGGCCCCACAATAGTGTCCGTGCTTCGACGGCCGTCCCACTCGCGACGAGCGCCCATTCGGGTCGGCCTCGACCTCGACGGCACGATCATCGCGTACGACGACGTCTTTCACCGCCATGCCGTCGCGGCCTTCGACCTGCCGCCCGAGGTGTCGGCGCGGAAGAACGCGATTCGCGCCTGGCTCCGCGCGAGCGAGCACGGAGAGCAGGGATGGATCGAGCTCCAGCGCATGGTCTACGGACCGAAGATCGGGGACGCCTCGATCGCACCGGGGCTGCCGGCGTTTCTCTCCGCGCTTCGTAGCGCGGGGACGCAGCTCTCGATCATCAGCCACAAGAGCCGTTACTCGGCCGCCTTGCCGAGAGTCGATCTCCATGAGGCCGCGTACGGCTGGCTCGAGCGCCAAGGGTTCTTCGACGCGAACGGTTTCGCGATCGCTCGGAGCCGCGTCTTCTTCGAGTCGTCCCGCGCCGAGAAGATCCGGCGCATCGAGAGTGAAGGCTGCGACGTCTTCGTGGACGACCTCGAGGAGGTTTTGCGCGACCCATCGTTCCCGTCGTCGGTGGAGCGGTGGCTCTACGAGCCCCGCGGAGAGTTGAAGCCTCGAGACGGTCTTCGGTGCTTCTCGGAGTGGGGAACGCTCGCCGACAGGATCGAGACGCTTCGATGACGGACGAGATTCGGTCGGCGGTCGCGGAAGCTCTCGGCGAGGAACCGGCAGCGATAAGCCGTCTGCACGGCGGCGCGAACAACGTCGTCGCACGCATCGATGTCGGCGGGCGGCCGTTGGTGGCGAAGATCTACTTCACGCATCCCGGCGACCCCAGGGATCGTCTCGGCACTGAGTTTCGGATGCTGACGTTCCTGTGGAGCCGGGGCATTCGCTCCATCCCGGAGCCGGTTGCGATGAACCGCGATGCCGGGGTGGCCGTCTACGAGTACATCGAGGGCGATCGGGCGACGGAGCCGGTGACGTTGGCCGACATGCACGAGCTCGTCGAGCTGCTCGCGGCCATGCGCGAGGCAGCGTCGGACGCGGGAGCCGAAGCGCTTCCTAGCGCGTCCGATGCGTCGTTCGACGTGCGAGGGCGGCTCGACGAGGTCGACCGCCGGCTCGCGCGGCTTCGCAAAGCGACCGTGGGCGCCAATGACTTTGTCGAGAACGAGCTGGAGCCGGCCGTCCGCTCCGTGCAGGCCTGGGCGTTCCAGGAAGTGTCGCTGTTGGGGATCGGGATGGACGACGAGGGCTCGAAGCAGGAGCGAATGCTCTCGCCCGGCGACCTCGGGTTCCACAACGTTCTTCGCACCGAATCGGGCTTGCGCTTCCTCGACTTCGAGTACGGCGGCTGGGATGACGTCGCACAGGTCATTGCGCAAACGTGTCTCGCGCCGGAGGTGCCGCTCGCAGTCGACCTTCACCCAAGACTCATCGCCGAGCTCCTCGACAGACTCGATGCGCGTGACACGGTCGCGAGGCTTCGCATTCTCTATCCGCTCCTCGCCCTGAAGTGGAGCATGATCGTGCTCAACGAGCTCATCGACGTCGATCGTGCCCGCCGGGAGTTTGCAGGCGTCGTACGCGATACCCAGATCGAGAAGTCGCGTACTCTCATCGGGCTCGCACGCGATGCGACGACTCCGGGCTTCGCCCTGGACTCGTTGCTCGCCGGTTAGGATCGGGCGATGGAGTCGGCCTCGCCGCGCGTGCAGCAGTTCGTCGACGAGTACATCGCCGAGGTCTCCGGGCACCTACGCGGCATTCCCGGCGATGCCGTCAGCCGAGCCTCGGAGCGCCTGCTTCGGGCGTATCGCGAAGGCGCTCAGGTGCTCGTCGCCGGGAACGGCGGAAGCGCCTCCACCGCGTCTCATCTGGCGTGCGATCTCGGCAAGACGGTGCTCGGCGCCAATCCGACGTCGCGCTCATCGCGGTTTCGCGTGATCTCTCTCGTCGACAACATCGCTCTCGTGACCGCATGGGCGAACGACGAGGGCTACGACACGGTCTTCGCCGAGCAGGTCAAGGCTTTGGGAAAGCCTGGGGACGTGCTCGTCGTGCTGACGGTCAGCGGAAACTCGCCGAACGTCCTTTCCGCTCTCCGCGCCGCACGGGAACGCGGCCTCGAGACGATCGGGCTCCTCGGCCGCGACGGCGGCGAAGCTCAGGCGCTCGTCGACGAGTCGATCGTCGTCGAGTGCGACGACTACGGGCACGTGGAGAGCGCGCACCTCGTTCTCGGCCATCTTCTGTCGGCCTGGTTCAAGTTGCACATCGCCGACGAGGCGTAACGCTCTACTCGGCGAAGAGGTCGGCACGGCTGCGAAGCCAATCCCGCCCGCCGCGGCTGCAACCGAAGAGGCGCTCGCCGCTTCGGAGTGAGAGCGCGTCGAGCCTCTGCTGGAGCACCTCGTCCTCCGGGCTGTATTCGGCCTTTCCGTCGAGTCGGTCCATCATCTCGACGACGACGTCCCGGAGCTCCTCGGCGGAGTTTTCGACGAGCTCGACACCGAGGGACTGGAGGCGTGCGACCAGAGGGGTGTAGCCGACGTCGCTCGCGAGGATCTGCTCTAACTGGAGGAGCTCGCCCGTTGCGGTCGAGCGATAGAGCTTCGGGACGAAGACGTTGCCGGGGACCCAGTGCCGGAAGGCGAGCGGCGCCCAGTTCGTCTCGACGCACGGACGACCGAAGGTCGGAGGAATGCCGATCGGACCGGAGGCAGTCCCGACGAAGAACCGACACTCCGCGCAGACGAAGACGTCGAGGCGATCGCTCCGTAGCGGGCTGTGGGCGTAGTCGAGGACGCGTTCGCGTGCGCGCAGCGGCGGCATGCCGGGATCGCCCATTCGGACGACCCAGCCGCCGCGATGGACGATTGCTTCGATCGCGAGCTCATACGTTGCGATCTCTGCGTTGTGAATATCGCGCGGACTTCCCGGGTCCTGACGAACGTGAAGACCGACGAACCAGGCGTCCGGCGGAAGCCCGAGCTCCGCCAGACGAGCGCGACCATGCTCTCGCTCTTCGTCCGGGAGCAACAACAGTGGAGATCGTTTCTCCTCCGCCCAACGCCGTTCGACCATGGTCGCGGCCGCGTGCAGCGGCAGGTATCTCCCGTCGACAAATCTGATCACGCTCGCGTAATCGCGCAGATACGGCAGCAGCGTGCTCAACGCGGAACGTCCCGACGCGTCGGATACGAGCCGGGGATAGTGCTTTCGCCACAGCTGGAGGTACGCCGGGTTGGCGACCGCCTTCGCGACGAGGACGCGGTCCTCCGGGGAGAGAAGGCCTAGCGCGGTGAGCTTCGCATGGACGTCGAGGAGCGCAATGTGTCCGATCGGCCCCGTCCAGTCGGCGAACAGGAAGCGAACGCCGAGCGAGTCGAGGCCTGCCCGCGCCGCCGCCTCGTCCCGACGGCGGATTCCCTCCTCATAGGCGGCCATCGCTTCGTCGTAGCGACCCTGCATGTAGAGCTCGCTTCCGAACTCGAACCTCAATTCGTCCACGTCGGAAGCGGGGATGGCGAGCGAACGCTCGAACTCGGCGATGGCCTCGTCGCGCCGGCCGAGTTTTACGAGGAGGCGGGCGGCCTCGGCCGTGCGCCCCGCCGCACGCAGTCTGCGCAGCCGGACCTCTTCGGCAGTCCGGGTTTCTCGGACCGTGCGCCAGACGAGCCGCGGTGCGCGTGCAAGGAAAGCACGCGGGTCGGACCGGGCGAGCGATCCGGCGGCGCTGACTTTCCGCCGATAGTCGGGGGGCATCAAGCGATACTGTTACCTTCGCCGGATGAGTTTGTACGAGTACTACGCCCGGCAGCCGCTTCTTCCGACTGACGGCGAGCTCGACTTCGCGGCCCACGAGCTCGAGCGGCGCCGCTTGTTCACCGACCTCCTCGCGCTCCCGCCGGGGATGTTCAGGGACGCGAGGCTGCTCGAATTCGGCCCCGACGCGGGAGCCAACGCGGTCGTCTTTGCATTTTGGGGAGCACGCGTCACCCTCGCCGAACCGAACACGAACGCGCATCCCCGCCTTATTCAGACGTTCGTCCACGCAGGCCTCGACGACCGTATCGAGGAGCTCTCCGCCATGGACGTCGAATCCTTCCCTACCGAGCTGGGGCCGTTCGACATCG
>JAFALP010000259.1 GCA_019234175.1 Actinomycetota bacterium
GCCGTCATCTTCGGCTTTCGAGCCCTCGAGTGCCCCGACATCGAGGCGTATTCGACGAACTACTACTGCCCCGGTTACGACGAGGCCGACTGACGGACCGTGCATTTCGTACCCGGCGCCTTCAGCGCTCGCCAGGAATGACCCACCCGCGCTCGCCAGAGGGGGCCCCGTTCAGGATCGTGTTCGGCGTGCCGAGCGGCGCAGCATGATCGAGATCCCGGTGTGAGGCGCACTCCTGGGGACCCTCGACCAGCGAGTCAGGGGCGCGGCGGCAGCGCCAGTGGCGACACGCCGGCGACGTGCACGGTGGCGACGCTGGCGGCCGGTTTGGTTCGCGGGCGGCAAGGTCACGGGACACGACCCCCGCGACCCGGCCGTGACGCCAGCGATCACGAGGGCGCCGCCAGGATCGCAGGGAGGCGCCCCGGGGTCGCGGTCGCGCCACGGAGGCGCCCAACGGGCGTCAGGTCACCTGCGGATCCCGGAGGGATGGCCCATCGATTTCGACAGTGTGGCACTGGTGGCGGAGACGCGAGAGGAGGGCGTCGACGAGCGGTTTGTTGCCGAGGAAGTTGTGCCACTCATCATACTTCAAATTGGTAGTGATGATGGTCGCCTTCCTCCGATACCGCTCCTCCATCAACTTGAAGAAGATGTTCGTCTGCTCCGGCTTGAGGTTCAGATACCCCATTTCGTCGACCACGAGGACATCGACCCGGGCGAGACGGTTGATGAGCTTCCGCGATGACCGGTCCGCGAGGGAGGCGTACATCTCGTCGAAGAGGTCTTGGGCGCGGATGAAGAGGCCTCGATGCCCGTTCTGCAGCGCCTTGAGCAGGAGCGCAGAGGCGAGACCGGTCTTCCCGACACCCGTCGGGCCGATAAAAACGATGTTCTCGGCCTTCGGAACGAATTCCAGCTCCGCGAAGGTCTTCATCTGCCGCTGCGAGATGCCTGGCTGCTTCTTGAAGGGAAAGGTCTCGAGAGTCCACTTCTCCGGCAGCCGAGCGCGGTCGATTCGCCACGCGAGTGCCTGCTCCTGGTTGTGGTGCCATTGCGCGCGGAAGAGTCGTAGCAGCAGCGCCTGGTAGGTGCAGTCAGCCTTCTCGGCCTTCCCAAGTTCCTCGTCGAGTAGTTCGGCAATCCTCCGTAGGCGAAGATTCTTGAGGAGCTGATCCATTTCATCAGTCATCGATCGGCTCCGGGTCCATGTCAGCATCCGGCCGCAGCACGAAGAAGTCCTTCGCAATTCGCCGGAGAATCATGCGCTCGAGACGTTCGAGGTCGGCGAGGCCGTACCGCAGGGCCTCTCGGAGCGCACCGAGGAGCGCGACGCGCGGATACTCGTCGACCATCCGCAACACCCACCGCAGATCGCGGTGACCGCCGCGGCCGCGGCTCCGGAGAAGCGTGATGTACGGGCCCATCTCCGGCATCCGCTCGCATAGTCGCTGCTCGTCAGCGGAAGTCTTCCTCGCGAAGACGCCCTCGCTCCGAGGAGGCCGGTGCTCCGCCAGCGTGATCCGGACGTTGTCCTGCTCGATCACGCGTGGGTGCGAGGCCACCCGCCTCGGCCCGTCGAAGACGTCGATCCTCTCCTTGCTCTCCCGGACTTCGAGCGCGCGACCCATGAGCCGCCACGGGACGGAGTAGCGAGCGCGGCGCACGTTCACATAGCCCTCCGTGTCGACGATCCGTTGATGAAGGAGGTAGACCTCCGGAACGTGCACCGGGAGCGGCCGCATTCGCACCCGCTCGGCGGCGAAGAGCTCGCGCGGGCTCGCATGGAGCGACCGCCGGTGCTTCGCGTTGACCTTGTCGCACCAGGCGCGTGCCTGCGTATTCGCGTCGATCCAGTCGGCGAATTTGCGTCCCGCGAGGAAGTTGTTGTCGATGTAGTCGAATGGCCGTTCCACGCGTGCTGAGCGATTGGCGTCGCCGACCTCGTGGGCTTGGAAGGTGAAGCCGAAGCGTTCACCAAACGCAGCCATCTCGGGCACGGGCACCATCTCGCGGCCCGTCCCCGAGAGGACGACGACGTGCGTGTTGTCGATCATGCAGCGTGCGCACGCGCCCCCGAAGTAGACCAACCCCTCCGTCAGGAAGATCTTGCATTCGAAGCGCGTGAAGCGCGGATAAAACTGGAAGAAGAGCATCCGGCAGTGACAGAGGACGAGCGAAGCCGTCTGTACTGGCTGGCGCCGGCCGCCGATCTCCGCATAGTGCGGAGAGGTATCGTGCTGCATCTCTTCACCCGGCTCGAAGTGGTATTGACCCGCCGGCCGGCGCGGCTCGTGGCCGATCCCATGACGCCGGCAGAACGCCGTCAGCGCCGGATAGGAGACCTCGGCTCCCTCCGCGTGGAGGTCCTCATGGACGCGTACCAGGTTGCCTTTGCAAGACGCGTAGAGCTCCAGAATTCGATCGCGATATGGCTCCGCCTTTTCGGCTCGTTCGAGCCGCGGGACCTCGCTCGATCCGAGCTGACAGACCTTCTTCACCACGCCGCGAGAGATGCCGAGGGCACGGGCGATCGATCGCGTCCCATGGCCCTCCTCACGCAGGCGCAGGATCGCCGTCCGGGTCGCTTCGTCGATCATCGTTCATCTCCTTGTCGCAGCGGCGCTTGAGCCGTTCGACCTCGCCATGCGCTTCGCCGCAGGTCTGTTGGACGAGATCCCGGTCGACTGGATCGGCGCCGTCCGCCGCTCCGGCGTCGAAGCGGCGACACGCGCGTCGGGCGACGGCTCCGACAATCCGGAGATCCTCGAGTAGCTGCTCGACCGGCAGCGGCTTACCCTCGTCGCCCGCCGCCGCGCGGGCGCGGAGCGCGAGCTCAGGATCGCGGAGGACGAGCTCGCGCGTGCCGACGTTGCCCCCGACGTACAGCGCGTAGAGGCTGGCCACCTGGCGGCTCGTCGGCCGGAGCGGCGCGATCGCGTCCGTGAGGCGCGCGCAGTCGTCGCTGTTGGCGCGCGCCAACGGCACCAGATACCTCATCGCGGCATGCGAGCCGATCGCCCCGGCGCGCACGTGCGCTTGGACCGACTCCGGAAGCTCGGCGACGAGTCCGATCCGGCGGCTCACCCAGCTCTTGGTGCGGTCGAACCGCCGGGCGAGCTCGTCGTGGCCGAGACCGAAGCGCACCGTCAGCTCGCGAAGAAGCCACCCTTGCTCGACAGCGCTGTCGGCATCCGCCGCCCGGAGGAGTCGCTCCAGAAGCAGCGCGTCGGCTTCCCCAATCACCCACTCGATGGCGCGCACTGTGTCGTGGCCCAGCCGATCAAGCGCACGCAGCCTCTTGTACCCGTCGACGACGACGAAGCGGTCACCATCACGGACGACGACGATCGGCTGCTGCTGTCCGATCTCGGCGATCGACGCGAGCACCCTCCGCTCGCGCGTGGCGCTTCGCGCTCGTAGCGCCTCGTACCGCCGTTCGAGTTGGTGGAGCTCGAGGTCCATCGGGCGCGATCAGCCTGACATGGCCCGGGTCTCGTCTTTCGCGGGGCCTGCGGGGTGTCCGCCGGATTCCTTCGTGATATTGGCAGCTTGGCTCCGCCTCTCGTCTTTCGCGACGCCGACGAGTAGTCGGCCGAATGTCCCAATAAATTCCGTACCTTGAGCTCCGAACGCGTCTTTCGCGAGGTCCCAGGGTAGTCGGCAGAGTGGTGGGGGCATCCGTGGCGGGGGCGCCGTCGCCGAGCTCGCCCTCTCCTGGATCCGGCGTGCGCTCGCGTACCCCTCGTTCGCCGTCCGCCACCGCGCCTGCGTCTTCTTCCTCAGCGCAACGCTGCAGGTCGTCGAGCACGCACGCTGCCGCGCCCCAACCCGCGGGTCAGGGAAGAACCAACGTCGACAGATCGCACACGGCCGCTTCCGACACACGCCCTCAAGCGTGCCGCTCCGCGCTCCCTCTCACCGAGCTCGACCGCGGCCTCTCGTCTGGCGCATCCGATGAGGATGCGTTTCCCCGCGGAGCGGGGGCTCCCGTGAGGCGTCGCGAGCTCCGCTGCGTCACATCTCTCGCGACGCCGTCTCACGTACCTGCCCCTTTCCCTCCCCGGCCAACTTCGAACGCTTCTGTCTCAGCACGACGCTCCCTTCCGCGAAGGGCCGAGCCGTCCCCGCCCACGATGCTCTTCTCGTGGTGGACCATTCTTGGCGAGCAGCCCCGGGTCATTTCTCGCGAGCGTTGAAGAGCTTGCCGGAACGGTAGCGGCGAGCGTCACGTCGAGCACGGAGAGGCACGCCGCGGATCTGTGTCCAGCGAGGGCATGCTCGATGGCCTCGAGCTGATGCCGGAGACCGAAGCCTACGAGCGCGGCGTGGTCCACCGGTGGTTTCAGCAGACCTGATGCGATCGCCTCTCGAAGCTGTTCGAGAACGGTCGTACTCAC
>JAFALP010000001.1 GCA_019234175.1 Actinomycetota bacterium
AACTCGCCTACGTGCTGTCGAAGAGCAGCCCGGAGAAGACGCCGGAAGAGAACTGGTACGAGGCGGAGCGCGAGCTCATGCTCGCCGTGAAGACCTCCGTCCTCACGCATCCTTAGCGGTCACCCGGCAGCCGCATCCCCGTCGCACGCAGCGCAGGGACCGGGTCCGACTCGGGCCGCGCCACGAGCAGGACCGCGCCGTGTCCGCTCTCCCGGTGGAGCGCGTCGACGAAGAGCTGCAGGCCGACGGCGAGCGCGAGCGCCTTGTGCCACTGCTCGCCGCCGAACGGGACGAGCTGGTCCTCCGACGCGAGCCCGGCGATCACGTCGCCCCAGGTGATCGAGCCCATGGAGACGTCGACGACGACGGGCTCGCCCCGCGAGCTCGGGATGCCGATCGCGAGCGGGTTCGTTCCCGCCACCTTCGGGCCGCCGGGCGGCCCGAGCCGCGGCGGCGACGTCGCCGTGAGCAGAGCGACGAGACCGCCGGCCGCGAGCCGCCGGACCCACCCGCCGAGCATCCCCGTCGGGAACGTCTGCTCGCAGACGACGACGCGCGAGCGCTCGGGCGGGTCTGCGAGCTGTGTGCGCACGACCGCGTCGAGCACGAGATATCCGAGCGCGCCGCGGCCGTGCCAGCGTTCGAACGCCCCTTCCGCCTCGATCGTCTCCGGCTGCGCGGCCGGGTCGACGTCGAGCGTCTCCAGCCACTCGATGCGGGAGTACCCGTGGCCGAGCTTGCCGCGCGACTCGGCCTCGTGGAAGTGCGCGAAGAGGCGTTGCGCGTCCTCCTCGGCGAAGCCGCGCGCGCGAAGGCGGTCGAGCGCCTCGTCAGGCCGCATGCCGCTGCTTGAACTCGAGCACGGGCCAGCCGCGGTCGGCAGCGATGCGCCGCAGCTTTCGGTCGGGATTCACGGCGACCGGATGGCCGACCGCTTCGAGAAACGGCACGTCGGTGTGGCTGTCCGAGTACGCGGTCGACTCGTCGAGGTCGCACCCGAGCTCGCGGATGGCCGCCGCCTTGTTCTCCGCGTAGAGCGCGCGAATCGCGCGGCCGGTGTACTTGCCGTCCACGACCTCGCACACGGTGCCGAAGGCGCCGTCGAAACCCAGGTCGTCCGCGATCGCCTGCACGACCTCCTGCAGCGTCGCCGACACGATGTACACCTTGTCGCCGCGCGCACGGTGCTCGTCCACGAGGTCGAGCGGCTCCGCGTAGACGAGCGGGCGCAGGACCGGCTCCATCGCCTCCGCGACGAGGTCGCGCATCTCCTCCGGCGTGAAGCCGCGGAGCACGACGAGCCCGTCCTCCGCCGCGTGGCGCACCGCCTCGTGGCTCGCACCGCGGAGGACGAAGAGCAGCTGCCACAACGCCGCCTTCGTCAGCTGGCGCCGCGTGATCAGGCCGCGCTCGCGCGCCGACCCGGCGAGCGCGAGCGCCGAGGAGCGGCGCAGCAGCGTCCGGTCGAGGTCGAAGAACGCCGCGGCCGCCACTCAGGCCCTCAGGCCGGCGGCTGCGAGCGCCGATTCGCGGTTCGGATAGTCGTGCAAGCTCGAGATCTTCCCGCCGCGCAGAACGACAATCTGAAAGAGCTTCGGGAACATCCCCTTGGCACCGAGCCGCGACATGTGGCGTCCTCGCAGCTGCACCAGCACGCGGTCGCCGACGTCGACGAGCTCCGAAGGGCGCATCCGGTTCATGCCCGCCCGCCACAGGAGGGTCCGCACGACGTCGTCCGCGTTCTCGCACGGCTTCCAGGCGCCCGCGCGCGCCGGCGACCAGCTGACGTCGTCCACGAGGAGCTCGCGCAGCTCCTTGTGCTTCGCCTTCCGCGCCAGCTCGTAGGCCTCGCGGACGGTGACGACGTTTCTCGAGTCGGGCACTAGCCGACGAGCGGAAGCGACTTCACGATGGCGCCGCTCTCGCGGCGGGCATCGATCGTCTCCGCGATGGCGGCGATCGCCTGCGCCGACTCGGCGTCGGGGTCGACGGCCACGATCGGCCGGCCGTCGTCGCCGTGCTCGCGCAGCGCCGGGTCGAGCGGGACGGTGCCGAGCAGCGGGATCCCGAGGCTGTCGGCGAGGTCCTCGCCGCCGCCCGAGCCGAAGACGTCGCCGCTCATGTTCTCGACGACGCCGAGCAGGCGCATGTTCGTCTTCCGCGCCATGGAGGCGGCGCGCGACGCGACCTCCTGCGCGAGCTTCTGCGGCGTCGTGACGACGACGACCTCCGCGCGTGGGAGCAGCTGGCCCAAGGAGATGGAGACGTCGCCGGTGCCGGGCGGCATGTCGACGACGAGGACGTCGAGCTCGCCCCAGTGCACGTCGGTGAGGAACTGCTCGAGCGCGCGGTGCAGCATCGGCCCGCGCCACATCACCGGCTCGTTGTCGTCGAGGAAGAAGCCGATCGACATCAGCTTCAGCCCGTCCTTGACCGGCGGGACGATCATCTGGTCGACGGCGACCGGCTTCTGGTGGATGCCGAGGATGTGCGGGATCGAGTGCCCGTAGATGTCGGCGTCGAGGATCCCCGTGCGGCGGCCGAGCTGCGAGAACGCGACCGCGAGGTTGGCGGAGAGCGACGACTTGCCGACGCCGCCCTTGCCGCTCGCGACGGCGATGACGCGCGTGCCGCGCGACAGCTTGATCACGGAGTCGCGCTCGACACCGCCCCGGAGCTTCGTCGTCAGCGCCTGCCGCTCCTCCGGCGTCATCACGCCGAACGAGAGGGCGACGCCCCGCACGCCGTCGATGCCGGAGAGGGCCTGCTCCACCTGCTGCTCGAACGACTGCCGGAGCGGGCAGCCGGCGACGGTGAGGACGATGGTCAGGGAGACGATGCCGTCCGAGATCTCGACGTCCCGGACCATGTCCAGCTCCGTGACCGGGCGCTGGAGCTCCGGGTCGATGACCTGCTCCAGGGCCTTGAGGATCTCGTCGCGCATCGGCCTGGACGGTAGCGAAGATAGGGCCCGTGACCTGGTTCGGACTCGTCCGGAAGAACCTCTTCCGCCGCCCTGTGCGGACGCTGCTGACCGCCGCCGGTGTGGCGCTCGGCGTCGGGCTGATCGTCGCCCTGCTCTCGATCGCAGCGGGCACGGAGCGAACGGCCGGCGATCTCATCCACGTCGGCCGCGCCGACTTCGGGCTCTTCCAGAGCGGCGTCTCGGATGCGACCAAGTCGCTGCTCCCGGTCTCGCTCGAGTCGCGCGTCCGGCACGACGCCGGCGTCGCGCAGACGGCGCTCGTCTTCCTCGACGTCACCACCGTCAACGGCCAGGAGTCGTCGCTCGTCATCGGGCTCGATCCGAACGAGTTCGCGGCGAAGCGGCTGACGCTCGTCGAGGGGAACCGCACGGGCGCGCTCGCCGGCGACCACTTCGGCGCGCGCCTCGGCGAGACGCTCCGCATCGGCAGGCGCGCGTTCCGCGTCACCGGCATCTACCACAGCGGGGACCGCTTCGAGGACGCGGGTGTGGTCCTGCCGCTGTCGACCGTCCAGGCGCTCGCGAACCGCCCGGACGAGACGACGAGCATCGGCGTGATCGTCACGCCGGGTCAGCGGCCGCAGGCGGTCGCGACGGCGCTCGAGAAGGAGTACGGCATCACCGCCGTCGTCGAGCCCGGGCAGGCGGTGAACGTGGACACGTCGTCACGCCTGATCATCGACGTCGGCTGGGTGATCTCCGCCCTCGCGCTCATCGTCGGCGGCATCGGCGTGACGAACACGATGGCGATGTCGGTCTTCGAGCGCGTGCGCGAGATCGGGATCCTGCGCGCCGTCGGCTGGCCGGGACGCCGTATCGCCGCGCTCATCGTCAGCGAGGCGGTCGGGATCTCGCTCGTCGCGCTCGCGCTCGGCCTCGGCGTCGGCGTGCTCGCGGCGCACCTCTTCACGGCGCAGACCGGCCTGTCCACGCTGGTGGCGCCGCGGTTCACCGCCGGCGTCTTCGCCTGGGGCCTCGCGTTCGCGCTCGGCGTCGGCCTCGCCGGTGCGATCTACCCGACGTGGCGGGCGCTCCGGCTCAGCCCGATCGAGGCGCTGCGCCGCGAGTAGCAGGACTCGCGGCCGGAGCGGAGAAGGGCCTGGGGATGTCCTGGCCGCTCGCCGAGCCCTCGCGCGCTCCCGTCGTCGTCCCGCGGCGGCGGCGGCGGAAGACGCCGCGCTACGTCTGGCTGCTCGTGGCCGCCGCGTTTCTCTGCGGCGGGGCGCTGAGCGCAGCCGGCTTCGCGGTCGGCTGGAAGCACCAGGCGCAGCGCGACACCACCGCCGAGTCCGCCCTCGTCGTCGCGAACGCGACGGTGCACACGCTGCGAACGCAGCTCGCGTCCGCACGCGCGCGGCTGGCGGCGGAGCGCACGCACGCGACCGGGCTCGCGGCGGCGAAGAAGTCGCTCACGCGCGCCGAGACGCGGATCCGCACGCAGCTGGCGACGGCGAAGCAGTCGCTCGCCGCCGTCGGCACCGCTGCGGCGCCGCTCGCCGCCGATCTCGACCGCCTGACGAACGAGCTCCGCGCGCTCACGTCCTACGTCACGTCGACGCCGGCCGGCCAGCTCGACGCCGGGTACGTCCAGGCGCAGCTCGCCTATCTCGCGAAGACCGTGGACGGGTTCAGGACTGCGGTCTCAGCGCTGGCGTCGCAGGCGCGCTGAGCCTGCCGTCGCGGATCTGCAGCACGCGGTCCGCCTGATCCGCCACCGCGTCGTCGTTCGTCACCATGAGCGTCGTCGTCGCGTGCTCGTCGCGGACGCGGCGAATGAGCGCGAGGATCTGCGCGCCTGTCTCCGAGTCGAGCGCCCCGGTCGGCTCGTCCGCGAGCAGGAGCTGCGGATCGTTCGCGAGCGCGCGCGCGATGGCGACGCGCTGCCGCTCGCCTCCGGAGAGCGTCGGTGGATAGCTGCGCGCGCGGTCGCCGAGGCCCACCTCGTCGAGGAGCTCGTGCGCACGCCGTTCGCGCTCCGCGCGCGACCGCGGGCCGCCGAGCATCGGCACCTGGACGTTCTCCAGCGCGTTCAGCGTCGTGATGAGGTTGTGGAACTGGAAGACGAAGCCGACGGTCTCCGCGCGATACCGCGCGGCATCGTGGAGGTGGGTGACGTCGAGACCGCCGACGAGGATCCCGCCCGCGTCAGGCCGATCGAGCGAGCCGACGAGATTGAGCAGCGTGCTCTTGCCGCCGCCCGACGGCCCGGTCAGGGCAACGAGCTCGCCGGGCTCGAGGTGGAGCGACACGTCCTCGAGCGCGCGGATCCGTCCGTTCTCGAAGCTCTTGCGGACGTGACGGACGTCGACCTCGGCGCCGCTCACTTGACGACGCTGATCGGCCAGATGCCGACGCCCGTCGCGTAGCCCTTCGCGGTCGCGATCGCGTGCCAGACGACGTGCTGGCCGATCGCAGCTGGAGGGAACGCGTTCTTGCCCGTCGCCGGGATCGTCTCCTTCCACACGCCGTTCTTCACGACGTGCGTCCCGACCTCGCCGACGGAGAATCCGTTGAAGAAGACCTGTACGTGGATCTTGCACGCGACCGGCTTGCCGTTCGCCGTGACCTGGACCTCGTAGGACCACGTCTTGTGCAGGACGGGATGATGGCTCTGCGCGGTGACGACGACGTGGAGCTTCGGAGTCGCGATCGCGAGGGCGACGAGGAGCGCGCGGAACACGATGCAAGCCTACGCGACGAGACGGGCGAGCTTGCGCGCCGCCGCACCGAGCGGACGCGGGTCCTCCAGCACGGGTGCGAACAGGTCGCCGAGCCGCTGCACGCGCTCGAGCACGACGTCCATGGGAAAGTCGCGCGGCCGCAGATCCTTCGTCAGCTCGTCCCAGTGCAGCGGCGTCGAGACCGGCGCGCCCGGCTTCGGCCGCACCGAGTAGACGGACGCGATCGTCTTCCCGGCGCCGTTCTGGCGGTGGTCGACGAGGACGCCGCTGCGCTTCTTCTTCAGCCACTCCGTCGTCACGAGGCCCGGGTGACGCGCCTCGAGGAGGCGCGACGCCGTCTCCGCGAACGCGTACGTGTCGGCGAAGCCGGCGCGCCGCTGGATCGGCGCGAGCACGTGGATCCCGTCGGCGCCGCTCGTCTTCACGTATCCCGGCAGCTCGAGCTCGTCGAGGAGGCCGCCGATGAGCTGCGCGACCTCGATCGCGAGCTCGAACCCGTCCGGCTCGTCAGGCGGGTCGAGGTCGAAGACGACGTAGTCGGGCCGCTGCGGCTTGTCCACGCGCGAGTACCAGACGTTCATGTCCACGCAGTTCATCTGCACCATCCATAGCAGCGCATCGCGCGAGTCGACGAGGGCGAAGTCGACCTGTCTCGCGCCGCCGCCGCGCGGGTGCGTGGTGAACTCGCGCGTCGGGAGCCAGTCGGGCGCGCCTTTCGGGATCTGCTTCTGGAAGTAGACCTCGCCGTCGATCCCGTGCGGGTAGCGCTTCAGCGTGAACGGCCGGTCGCGCAGGTGCGGGACGATCGTGTCGGCGATCCGGTCGTAGTAGGAGAAGAGGTCGCCCTTCGTGACGCCGTCGTCCGGGAAGAGGACCCGGTCGCCGCTGGTGAGCTTTATGCGCGCCATACGCGGGACTTGTAACAATCCTCGGCAGAGTGCACGAAGCTGGCTCTTTCGTGCATGTCGAGGCCGAGGCCGGCGACCTGCTCGCCGAGCTCGGCTACGCGTAGACGAGCTCCCGCAGGCGCAACGCGTTCCGCGGCGCGAACGCTTCCCAGTCGTTGTTGAAGTATGCGTACACGTCCACCGTCCACGCGCGGATGCGCTCGGCCCACTCGGAGAGCTCCGACTCGCTGTAGTTGCCCCGCCGCCCGCGCGTGCCGTGGTGGAAGCGCACGTACGTCCAGGGGGCCGTGAAGACCTCGCGCTCGCCGGTGAGGACGAGCGCGGCACCATGTGCGCGCAGGAGGTCGTAGACGTCGTCCGCGAACCACGACGCGTGGCGGAACTCGAATGCGTGGCGGCCGGGCGGGAGCGCCGCGAGCGTCGCGCCGAGCCTGTCGTCGTCACGCCGGAAGTTCGGCGGCAGCTGCCAGAGGAAGGGGCCGCGCTTGCACAGCGGCTCGAGACGCTCGAGCAAGTGCGCGAGCCCCGCCTCGACATCCGTGAGCCGCTTGACGTGCGTGATGTAGCGCGACACCTTCACCGCGAAGCAGAAGTCCTCCGGCGCGGTTCGCTCCCACGCCTCGACCGCAGTTCGATTCGGCAGGCGGTAGAAGGTGGTGTTCAGCTCGACCGTGTCGAACCGTTGCGCGTACAGCTCGAGCCATTCGCGCGGAGGCCGGCCGGCGTAGAACGGCTCCTTCCAGCTGTCGTAGTTCCAGCCGGAGCAGCCTACGCGGACAACGCGTTCGCGATCACGCGGCACAGCTCCGGCGTTCCCGCGCCGGCGATGCGCGAACGCCGCTCCAGGTCGAGCTCGGCCTCGCCGAATCCACGCGGGTCGTCGAAGAGCGCCAGCGAGATCCCGGCCTCGCGGCACAGCAGCTGCGCGGCGGCGATGTCCACCGACCGCGCCTCCTTCAGCGAGCACACGCCGTCCACC
>JAFALP010000198.1 GCA_019234175.1 Actinomycetota bacterium
CGCCGTGCGCGGGTTCACGTACGCGCTACGGGAGGACTTGCTCGGGCGCCCGATCCGCATCACCACCGTCGACCCCGGGCTCGCCGAGACGGAGTTCTCCGTCGTCCGCTTCAAGGGCGACAAGGAGAAGGCGGACGCGGTCTACAAAGGCGTCGATCCCCTCACGGCCGTCGACGTCGCCGACTGCATCATGTTCGCGCTCACGCGCCCCTTCCACGTGAACATCGACGAGATCGTCGTCAAGGCGCAGGCGCAGGCATCGGGCGGCCGGATCCTTCGCCGCTAGGCGTCCACGCCGCAACGAGAGGCCGACGGGGTGGGAGCTTACGCCGCGGGCGGGAGGTCCGACTGCTGGGAGGCCCAGCGCTCCAGACCGCGGTAGCTCTGCCAGAGCGGCATCGCCACGTCGTACGTGTGGACGTCCTCGCCCGCGTTCGCGAGCTCGGCGCGGCCGTACGCGATGAACTCCGCCTCGCTCGCCCCGCCGAGGACGAACTGCGCCCAGTCGTACAGCTCGAGCCGCAGGTCGGCGAGGTGCCGCCCGACGTCGTCGGCGACGCCGAAGTGGACGAGCGCAAGACGCTCGGGCCCGCGCCGCTCGATCTCGTCGATCGTCTCCTGCCAGGCGTCCAGGTCGAACTCCGGCGGCGGCGTCGGGGGCATCACGTATCTGCCGGGTTGAATGCGAACGCCGGCGGAGTCGCCCGCGTACAGCGTGCCGTCGCGGTCGAGGTAGCCGACGTGGTGCGACGCATGTCCCGGCGTCGGGAAGCACGCGAGGCCGAGGACGTCGTTGCCGACGACGTGCACGTTCTCCGCCGGCACCGGCGTCAGCTCTCCCCAGAGGGAGTCGAAGCTGTCGCCGTACAGGCGGCGCGCGCTGCGCTCGAGGCGTGACGGGTCGACGAGGTGCGGCGCTCCGATATCGGACACGTGCACCTGCAGCGACGGATGCTCGCGCACGAGCGCGCCCGCCGCGCCGGCGTGGTCGAGATGGATGTGGCTGAGGAGCAGGTGGCGCACGTCGAGCAGCTGCAGCCCCTCGCGCTCGAGCCCCGCCTTCAGCGCCGGGATGGTCGTGCTCGGTCCGCAGTCGAAGAGCGCGGGCCCGTCCTCCGTGTCGAGGAGGTACACGCCGATGGAGCGCTCGACACCGCGGTGGAGGAGGTCTATCGGCTCCGGCACCGGGATATCTTCCACGAATGGGCCTGCGGTACGACGGCGACTGCCGTTTCTGCGTCGCCGGGATCGGCTGGCTCCGCAGGCGCTTCGACCCGGCGGCGGCGAGCGAGACGGCGAAGGACCTCGCCGCGGTGGAATGGGTGGACGGCGAGCGCCGGGCCTCGGGCGCGGACGCCGTCGCCGCCTGGCTGCGGACCGCCCGCCGGAACCGGTGGATCCTTCCGCTCATCCCCATCGGCCTGCCGCTCGGCCGTCGTCTCTATCCGGTTGTCGCTCGAAACCGCGGGCGGCTCAGCACTATTGTCCGGCGGTGAGCATGCGCGGCGGACTGGATCTCGGCGGGACGAAGATCGAGGCGCTCATCGTCGACGACGAGCACGCGATCAGGGGCCGTGCGCGGCACCTGACGCCGGCGCAGGGCGGCCCGCCGGCAGTCGTCGCCGAGCTCGCGGCGGCGATCCGCGACGCGGCCGCGGATGCGGGCGTCGAGGTGTCGGAGCTCGCGGGCGTCGGTGTCGGCTCGCCCGGCGAGGTCGACACCGAGAAGGGAACGGTCGCGCGCGCGGGCAACCTCCCGAGCTGGGAAGGCGAGTACGCGGTCGCCGCCGAGCTGTCCGCCGCCCTCGGCGTCCCCGTGCGCGTCGGCAACGACGTGCGCGTCGCGGTCGAGGCGGAACGGGTGCTCGGCGCCGGACGGACGTACGAGTCGTTCCTCGGCATGTGGTGGGGCACCGGCGTCGGGGGCGGCATCGTCCTCGGCGGCAAGCTCTGGCTCGGGCGCGGCAGCGCCGGCGAGCTCGGTCACATCGTGGTGAAGCTCGGCGGCCGCCGCTGCCCGTGTGGGCGGCGTGGCTGTCTCGAGGCGTACGCCGGCCGCGCGTCGATGGAGCGCACCGCGCGCAAGGCCGAGGACGCGGGCACGAAGACGAAGCTCT
>JAFALP010000205.1 GCA_019234175.1 Actinomycetota bacterium
CCAAAAGAAGAAGGGATTTCCTTGGCTACACGCGCAATGGACTTTCAGATTCCGCGCATCGTCCACGAGGAAGTGGACGAGCACCGCGGCGTCTTCCAGATCGAGCCGCTCGACCGCGGCTTCGGTCACACGTTCGGCAACTCGCTGCGCCGCGTGCTGCTCTCCTCGCTCGAGGGCGCCGCGGTCACCTCGGTCAAGGTCGAGGGCACCGCGCACGAGTTCACGACGCTGCCGGGCGTCCGCGAGGACGTCACCGACATCGTCCTCAATCTGAAGAACCTCGTCGCCCGCCTGCACGGCGATTCGCCCGAGGTCGAGGTGCACATCGCGAAGAAGGGCGCGGGCGCCGTCACCGCCGGCGACATCGAGGCGCCTGCGGAGCTCGAGATCCTCAACCCCGAGCTCGAGATCGCGAACCTGTCGGCCAACGGCCGCCTGGAGCTGACGCTCACGATCGGTCGCGGCCGGGGGTACATGCCGGCCGAGCTGAACCGCGGCCCGCAGCACACGATCGGGGTCATCCCGATCGACTCGATCTTCTCGCCCGTCCGCCGCGTCGCGTACGCGGTCGAGGCGGCGCGCGTCGGGCAGCGCACCGACTACGACAAGCTCACGCTCGACATCACCACCGACGGCTCCGTCGATCCGAAGGACGCGCTCGGCGAGGCGGCCGAGATCCTCATCCGCCAGCTCGCGATCTTCACCGACATCGAGAAGATGGAGGGCTTCGGCGAGGCGGCGGTCGTCCCCGGAGACGGCGCCACCCCCGAGACGGGGCTCGCGCGCGGGATGGAGAACTTCCCCATCGAGGAGCTCGAGCTCGGCGTCCGCTCGTACAACTGCCTGAAGCGGGTCGGCATCGAGACGATCGGCGACCTCGTGATGAAGACGGAGAACGAGCTGGCGGCGATCCCGAACTTCGGGAAGAAGTCGATCGAGGAGGTCAAGGAGACCCTCGGCCAGCACGGCCTCACGCTCCGCGGCGACAACGGCGGCGGAGGTCTGGAGTAACGCCATGCGGCACGCTCGGACCGGAAAGAAGCTCGGACGCGACGCCTCCCACCGGAAGGCGCTCTACTCGAACCTCGCGTGCTCGCTGTTCGAGCACGGCCGCATCCGGACGACCGAGGCGAAGGCGAAGGCGGTCAAGCCCTTCGCCGAGCAGATGATCACGCTCGGCCGGCGCGGCGATCTCCACGCCCGCCGGCAGGCGCTCGCCGAGCTCCGCTCCCAGGAGATCGTGCACAAGCTCTTCGCCGACATCGGCCCGCGCTTCGCGGACCGGCCGGGCGGCTATTCCCGGATCGTGAAGCTGGGTCCCCGCCAGGGCGACGCGGCCGACATGGTCTATCTAGAGCTCGTCGACTACCAGCCCTAGGCAGTCCGCGTCCGCGTCACCGCGAGCGCGACGCCGGTGAGCATGAACGCGCCGGTCACGGCGAGCTGCGTCGCGCCGACGAACGACGGCGACCGCACGGTCACCGCCGCGAACCAGGCAGTTGCTGCGCCGACCATGACGACCATCGTCAGCGTGACGCCGGTCGCGAGCACGGAGTAGACGCGCTGCGAGGGCAGGCGCCGCGCGGCGGCGACAGCTGCGTGCGTCGAGGCGAACAGCGCGAAGATCGCGGACAGGACGAAGACCACGCCGACGGCGAGCGCGTGATCATGCGACAGGACGAGAAGCGAGGCTGCGGCGACGATCGTCCCGGACGCAGCGGCGAGGAGCGGCCGGCGCAGCGCGGTCCAGCCTCCCCTACGCAGATCGCGGACGAAGGCGGGCAGCGCGAGCGCGACGCCGGCGAGCACCGCGGCGCTGCCGATGACGGCCGCGACCTGGACGGTGTCGAACGCGACCGTCGGAGTCGCGAGGTGGCCGCTCGGGAAGACGCCCTGCCAGTGCTCGGAGGTCTTCTGGAACGCCATGCCGCCGACGACGAAGAAGGCCCATCCCCACAGCACACGCAGGTGGCCGGGGCCGGAGCCGCGTGTCCGCTCGACGAGGCCTGCGGCGACGACGTTCGCCCGCGCGCGCCACGTGAGCGGCTCCGCCTCGAGCAGTGCCAGGAGCTCGTCGCCGTACCGGTCGCGCCAGCGGCGCGGATACACGCGAAGCAGAAGTCTCATGCGGTCGCCAGTCGCGCGGTTCCGACGTCGACGATCCGGCGCAGGCCGGCGAGCGAGCCCTCGAGCGCCTCGGCGCCCGCCGCAGTCAGTCGATACGGGCGTCGCCGGTCGTCGGCGCCGAGCGGCTCGATCAGCCCCCGCTCCTCGAGCCGCGTGATCGCGCCGTAGAGCGTGCCGGGCCCGAGCCGGACGCCGGCGAACTCGTCGATGTCGAGCAAGAGGGCGTGCCCGTGCTTCGGCCCGGAGGAGAGGCTCGTGAGGATGAGCAGGCCGGGGTCGTTCACGGCCCCATGCTACTACGTCATACGTAGTAGTGCAACTCAGGCCGAGCCGACGAGCGCCGACACGCCGGCGATCGCCGCGCCGCCGACGGTGACGGCGAGGAACGACTGCAGGAAGCTCGTCTTGAAGAAGCGGTAGCGCAGGTACGCGAGCGTCACCAGCTCGAAGGCGACGACGACGATGGCTGCGACGAGCGCGGTGTGGTACTGCGAGATGAGAAACGGAAGCGTGTGCAGGATGCCGCCCACGAACGTTCCCGCTCCGGTGATGGACCCGCGCACGAACGGGTTGCCGCGGCCGGTCTCGGTGCCGGTGTCGGAGAGCCCCTCCGAGAACGCCATGCTGATGCCGGCGCCTATGGCGGTGGCGATGCCGGCGATGAAGGCGTCGAACGGCTTGTGCGTGTGCAGGACGATCGCGAAGATCGGGGCGAGCGTCGACAGCGACCCGTCGATGAGGCCGACCATCGCCGGCTGCACGCGCTGCAGGAGAAACGTGTGGTCGTCGGCCATTCGTTAGAGTGTATCAGTCTGTGTGCAAACAAGCAGAGCATAAGGCACTCCTGACAAAGAGCGTCAGGAGCCCCTGACGTGCGCCTCAGACTGACGATCGAGTACGACGGCACGCCGTTCCGCGGCTGGGCGGCGCAGCCGGGACAGCCGACGGTGGAGTCCGCGCTGCGCGACGCCCTCGCCGAGACGTTCGCGACTCACGCCAATCTCGCCGTCGCCGGCCGCACGGACAGCGGCGTGCACGCCCTGGCCAACGTCGCCTCCGTCGACGTCGAGGGAGGCCCCCCGCCCCCGCGCGCCGCCGCTGCCCTCAACACCCGCCTCCCGGACGAGGTGTCCGTCGTCGAGGCGGAGGAGATGCCCCCGGACTTCCACGCCCGCCACTCCGCGCGGGCGCGCTCCTACCGCTACCGCCTGTACACACGCACGACGCCGTCGCCGTTCGAGGCGCGCCGGAGCTGGTGGTGGCCCCGCCGTCTCGACGAGGAGGCGCTCGCGGCCGCGGCCGCACTCCTCGCGGGCGAGCACGACTTCCGCGCGTTCACCCCCGCGGAGACGCAGCACGAGGTCTTCGTCCGCACCGTGGAGTCGGCCGGGTGGGCCCGCCGCGGCGACCATCTCGACTTCGAGATCACCGCCGACTCGTATCTCCGCCACATGGTGCGGACGCTCGTCGGGACGATGCTCGACGGCATCGACCTCGGACCGCTGCTCTCCGGCTCGCCGCGCGCGGACGCGGGCGCCACCGCGCCGGCGTGGGGCCTCTACCTCGTCTCGGTCAGATACCAGCCGGGCGGAGCTTCTTCAGCTTCGTGAGGCCCGGCACGCGGGCGCCGGTGACGGCGAGCGCGAGGATGAAGCCGCCGACGGCGATGATGACGTCGCCGACGGAGAAGACGTTCGCGAGCGGGATCCACGATGGCGCCGCCCACCGGTCGACGAGCCACGGCAGCGCCGGATGGAGCATCCGCTCGCTGTTCTGCGACACGTGGTAGTGCAGCCCGGCGCCCTTCAGCGCACTCGGGAGCGCCGGCATGTGCCCGCCGTTCGCGAGGACGGCGATGAGATTCGAGAACAGGCCGAGCGCGACGAGCGGCACGCCGAAGAGCCGGCCGTTGCGGATCACGACCGAGACGAGCAGGACGTCGGAGGCGATCCAGAGCCCGACGGCGACCGAGTCCGGCGTCCGCCACGGCATCCGGTGGCCGGGGAAGGCGGCGATCTGGAAGGCGAGCGCGAGGTAGACGACCCAGATCCACTTCAGCTGGAGCTTCACGAGCGTGCTCAGGCGCCCGCCCAGCGGGAGAGCGACGGCGACGCCGATCAGGAAGGGAAGTGCGAGGACCATCTACGCGAAGGCGAAGGCCAGCGACGCCTGGTTGGAGGTCTTTGCCAGGCAGGACTCGAGCGCGGCGACGGCGGAGGCCTCGAACTGCGTGCCGACGTTCGCGCGAAGCTCCTCGAGCGCGTACTCGACCGACTGCGCGACGCGGTACGGCCGGTTCGCCGTCATCGCCTCGAACGCGTCGGCGACGCGGATGATGCGCGCGCCCAGCGGGATCTCCTCGCCGGCGAGCCTGTCCGGGTAGCCGGAGCCGTCCCAGTTCTCGTGGTGGTGTAGGACCCACTCGTCCACGGGGCCGATGCCGAGGCCCTCGAGGAGCGAGTAGCCGAGCGCAGGATGCGCCTTGATGGACTCGAACTCGGCCTTCGTCAGGCCGCGCGGCGCCTGGAGCACTGCGTCGGGAATCCCGATCTTGCCGATGTCGTGCAGGAGGCCGCCGAGGGCCAGCTGGTCGACCGCGCTCTCGTCGAGCCCGAGCTCGGACGCGATCGCCGCGGCGAGCGCGGAGACGGTCTCGGAGTGGTTCGCCGTCGACGGATCCTTCGCGTCGACGAAGCGCACGATGTTCTTCGCGGCGCGGAGGCGGGCCATGCGCTCCGTCTCCCACTCGAGCTCCTTCGCCGAATGGATGCGCACGACCTTCGGGCTGTAGACGAACGAGCGGTTCTTGCCGTGGTGCTTCGACCAGTACAGCGCGCCGTCCGCCATCCGCTGGAGGCCGTCGGCGTCGTCCGCCTGGCCGGGGAAGCTCGCGATGCCGACGCTGATCGTCACCGGCGTCAGCCCGAGGCCCGCGACCGCCTCCTGCACCTCGGTGATGCGCTCGAACGCGCCTGTGCCGTCGCCGTCGAAGATGAGCGCGAACTCGTCGCCGCCGCACCGATAGGCATGGCCGTCGCGCGCCTCGCGGAGGATCTCCGCGAGCGCGACGAGGACGTCGTCGCCGACCTGGTGGCCGAAGGTGTCGTTGATCCGCTTGAAGTCGTCGACGTCGACGATGCACAATGCGAACTCGCTGTTCGTGCGCACGGCGTCGTCGATGCGCTCGCGCAGCGCCGCCTGGTACGCGCGGTGGTTCCCGAGGGCGGTGAGGTTGTCGGTGTTCGCGTCGCGCACCGCCTGGCGGGAGCGGAGCGCCGTGCGCTGGTAGAGGGAGAGCGCGAAGAGCGGGCCGGAGAGGAGCACGAGCAGCACCGGCTTGAGCTCCCAGAGGTTCGCCGCCAGCGCGGCGAGGAAGGCCATGATCGCGAACGTCGGGCCGGAGTACTTGACCTGCGAGAAGAGCGTCGGCCGGTAGGGAATGCCCTGGCTCATCGCCACCGCGCCCGAGACGAGCGCGACGTTGATGCCGACGAAGATCAGACCGCCCGTGAACGCGTACGCCGTGAGGCGGATGACGCCGTGGTCGACCGGGCCGAAGACGCGGGTGATGCCGGCGCCGGTTGCGGCCAGCGCGTACGCGCCGCTGTTGAACGACGCGCGCAGCACCGGGCTGCGCTGGTACAGCATCGGCAGAAGGATGCTCAGGGCCGCCATCGGGATGGCCACCTGCCAGCCGAAGATCAGGCGGGCGGAGATGAGGAAGACGAACGCCAGCGAGACCTCGCTGCCCCGGTCGTCGAGCGGAACGGGGTGGAGGTCGGCGACGAGCGCCAGCACGAAGAAGAGGCCGATGCCGAGCCACGTGCTGCTGTTGTGGGGCGGCGACGAGATGATCTTCGCGCCGGCGATCGCAACTGACCCGGCTGCGACGGCGATGACCGCCGAGATGTACGCGAAGAGCCGGATTGGGAAGCCGCAGATCGTTTTCTCAGGCGTGCTCATAAATCTTGTGGGATCGATGGTGGAGTCGCCCTTGTCGACTCCACCCACGATCGCGTCCTAGAAGAGGTTCAGAAGGATGCTGCAGGCATCGCCCCAGCGGAGACCCGCGCCCGAGAGAACGAGCAGCGACGTCAGACCGCCGAGCGCAACCGAAGCCTTCAGAACCGAAGAGTGCCAACGAACCATTTGCAGGTTCACCTCCATTAGAAGCCGCAAGCACCTGCTGTGGCGCATCCTCTCGCGCCACAAGTGGGGAGAGCTACCCCCCGAAGGGGGTATTTGCTCTCAGTCCCAGCGCCAGCCGGCGCCGGAGGCGATCATGAGGGCCGCGAAAGCGCCGAGGGCGAGAGCGACCTTCAGCAGAGCAAGATTCCAACGAACCATGATGGGTTCACCTCTTCCTTGGGGTAGCCGCAGAAACCTGCAGGGCGCATCATCTCGTCCGGAAGCGGCATAGCCATGCCTCCGAGGGGGGATTTCAGCGCTCCCGAACGAGGGATCCTCGTAGGCGGAAGGTCGCTATTTGCGCGGGTTCCAGCACCATCCCGCCCCCCTCGGCCGCCTCCTCGTCGAGCCGGATCCGCTCGACGAGCTCGACGCCGTCGATCCCGACCTCCTCAGGCCCGGGATTCGGGTTGAACAGCCGCAGGACGGCCCCGTCGCCGTCCTCGGCGCCCTTCAGGCAGGAGTAGACGACGTCGCCCGTGATGCGGAGCGGCGGCGCGAACGGGTCGCCGGTGAGGAAGTCGGTGCGGTAGTCCTGGCCCGCGCGCACGAGGGCGGCGTCGCTCAGGCGGTCGGCGCCGGTCTGCAGGGCGTATTCGAAGACGTGGCGGCCGAGGCACTGGCCGTCCGGCGTGGCGATGTCCGGCCCGGCGGCGAGCGGGCGGGTGGGGAGGCCGGCCGGCCGCGAGATCGTCCCCACGCAGCGCAGGAGCGTGAGGCGGAGGCCGTCCGGGGAGGCCTCGTACTCGGGGATGCCCTTCGTGAGGAGCGCCACCGGCCCGAGGGCGACGGCGCCGAGGGTGTGGGCGGTCGGCACGGGCGGCTCCACCCACTGCGCGCGCGGCGGGACCGGACGGAGCGGCCGGTGGAGGACGGCGAACTGGCCCTCGGCGCGAACGACGTCGGGCGCGCCGGTGACGGCCACGAACACCCGCAGCCGGTGGTCCTCGGCGTCGTTGTCGACCGTCGTTCGGAGCTCGATCCGGCCGAGGACGGCGCGCGCCACGGTGGCGATGCGGATTCCCGGCAGCGCGTGCTCGAGCTCGAGCGACCCGTCCGGCATCGTCCGCGACCCGACGAGCTCCGCCCGACGGACGGTGCCGCCCGGGCAGAACGTGTACAGGTCGCCGACGTCGGGCTCGTCCTCGAAGACGAGCTCGAACCCGGCGGGAAGCGCCTCGGGCGCGAACGGGGCCGGCTCCGCGCGGCGCCCCTCGAAGCCGTCCAGCTCGACGACTCCATCGCCCACGACCCGGCGCCGGGCATATGGGAGCGGGTTCACGAGCGCGCCCCCGACGCCGAGCGCCTCCTGGCCGACGATCTCGAGGGTGCGGTCGAGCTGCTCGTAGCGGACGAGCATGTCCCGGTGCACCTCGTCGCAGGAGCAGCCGCAGATGGAGTCGTGCGGGTGGTTCCGGAGAAGGTCGCGCCAGGCGAGCCGGATGTCCGAGTGCGGGAACGGCGCGCCGTCGCGCAGGGCCCGCAGGGAGGCGACCGTCTCGATGTCGAGAAGCCGCCGTTCGGCCCGCTCGTTCGCCTGCTTTATGTACACGCGCGAGGAGTTGACCCCGCGCAGGAGGTTCTGCAGGCGGCTGCCGACGAGCTCGCCCTCGTAGACGGGCAGGCCCTCCGCGGAGGGGCGGAAGTCGGCGAACTGCCCGATCCGGAACGACGGGCCGAGCTCGCGGCACATCTCGGGGAGCCGCGGCTGGATGGGCAGGTGGTCGGAGCCGTTCGCGAGGAGCACCGTCCCGACGCCGGCCCGCTCGAGGAGCGGCCCGAACCGGGCCACGATCTCGTTCACGCGCTCGCGCGCGTCCTCGACGGTCCACAGGCGCGCGAAGTTGTCGTAGTGCGGCAGGAACTGCTGGGCGACGACCTCGCTGCCGGCCGAGCGCCAGCGGAACACGACGCCGACGTCGTCGATCTGGTCCCCGATGCCGCGCGAGAACAAGAAGGTCCCGAGGCCGAAGCCGGCGAGGACCTGCGGGATCTGGGCCGGGTGGCCGAAGCTGTCCGGCTCGTAGCCGGCCGCGGTCGGCTCGACGCCGAAGCGGCGGCAGACACGGCGGCCGAGGAGCAGGTTGCGCACGAGCGACTCGCCGCCGACGAGGATCTCGTCCGGGAGGACGTACCACGGGCCGGCCTCGAGCCGGCGCGCGGCGAGGAGCGCGCGCAGCCGGTCGGCGTTCTCCGGGCGCACGTCGGCGTAGTCCTCGAGGACGATCGCCTGGCCGTCGAGCGTGAACGAGGTGAAGGCCGGATCGGCCTCGAGCGTGTCGAGGACGCCGTCCACGACCGTCCCGAGGCGGAGCCGGAAGACCTCGAACGGGACGTACCACTCGCGGTCCCAGTGGGTGTGCGCGACGACGAGATAGTCGAAGTCGGAGGCGTCGGGCACCTCGATACCATCGCACGATGGCCCGTTACGAGGTGATCCTGTTCGACCTCGACGGCACCGTCATCGATTCGGGGGGCATCATCCTCGCCTCGATGCGGCACGCGACGCGGCACGTGCTCGGCCGCGAGTACACCGACGAGGAGCTGCTGGCGACGGTCGGCGGACCTGGGCTCGAGGCGCAGATGCGGGCGCTCGACCCCGAGCGCGTCGACGAGCTCGTGAACGTCTACCGCGCGCACAACGAGCCGCTGCACGAGGAGCTCGTCTGCTGCGCCGGCATGGAGGGGCTGCTGCAACGGCTGCACCGCGAAGGGCGTCGGCTCGGGATCGTCACCGCGAAGCGCCGCTCCACCGTCGAGCTCGCCTTCGAGCACGTGCCGCTCGGGCATGTGTTCGACACGATCGTCGGCGGGGACGAGACGGAGCGGCACAAGCCCGATCCGGAGCCGCTGCTCGTCGCCGCCGAGCGCCTCGGGGCGTCGCCCGCCGAGACCGTGTACGTCGGCGACTCGCCGTTCGACATCCGCGCGGCGAAGGCCGCCGGGATGCGCTCGGTGGCGGTGACGTGGGGGCGCATCCACGACCGCTCTCGTCTCGAGCACGAGCATCCGGACGCGATCGTCGACACGGTGGAGGAGCTGCTTGCCGCAATCTGACGCGGCCGCGCGCGCGGCCGAGCTGCGCCGCCTCCTCAACCGCGCGATCGTCGCGTACTACGTCGACGACGCGCCGATCATGGAGGACGCCGCGTTCGACGCGCTCTACGACGAGCTCGCCGCCATCGAGGCCGAGCATCCCGGGCTCGTCGCGCCCGACTCGCCCACGCAGCGTGTGGGAGCGCCGCTCTCGGATCGCTTCCAGAAGGTGCGCCACCTCTCGCCGATGGGCTCGCTCGAGAAGGTCACCACCGACGAGGCGATCGCCAAGTGGGCGGAGGACGTCCGCAAGCGGCTCGGGGGCGACGAGCCGGTCGCCTACGTCCTCGAGCCGAAGATCGACGGGCTCGCCATCAACCTGACGTACGAGAACGGACTGCTCGCGCGCGGTGCCACTCGCGGCGACGGCGTCGTCGGCGAGGACGTGACCGTGAACCTGCGCACCATCCGCGCCATCCCGCTGCGGATGCTCGGCGAGGACGTGCCCGCGACGATCGAGGTGCGCGGCGAGGTGTACATGCCGCTGTCCGGCTTCCGCACGCTGAACGAGCGGCTCGTCGCCGAGGGGAAGCAGGCGACCCCGAACCCGCGCAACGCGGCGGCCGGCTCGCTCCGCCAGAAGGATCCGTCCATCACTGCGTCGCGGCCGCTCTCGTTCTGGGCGTACGGCATCGGCGCGCACGAGGGCGTCGACCTGGCGACGCACTGGCAGACGCTGCAGTGGCTGAAAGAGCACGGCTTCCCCATCAACCCGTTCGCCGAACGCGTGGAGACGGTCGAGGAGGTCGCCGCGCACGCGCACGAGTGGGAGGTGCGCCGTGCCGAGCTCGACTACGAGATCGACGGGATCGTCATCAAGGTGGACGCGTTCGACCAGCAGGCGCGGCTCGGATCCCTCCACGAGCGGCCCCGCTGGGCGCGCGCCTTCAAGTGGGCGCCGATGACGGCGGTGACGCGGTTGAACAGGATCCTCATCCGCGTCGGCCGGACCGGCGCGCTCAACCCGTGGGCCGTCCTCGAGCCGGTCGAGGTCGGCGGCGTCACCATCTCGCGCGCGACCCTCCACAACGAGGAGGACATCAACCGGAAGGAGATCCGCGAGGGCGACGACGTCGTCGTCCAGCGCGCGGGCGACGTCATCCCGCAGATCGTCGGACCGGCCGGGCCGCACCGGAGGGGGACGAAGGTCTTCCGGATGCCGACGCACTGCCCGCTGTGCGGCACTGAGGTGGTGAAGCCGGAAGGGGAGGCGATGCACCGCTGTCCCAACCGCGCATGCCCTTCGCGCGGGCTGGAGTCGCTCATCAACTGGGTGATGGCCGCGGCGGACATCGACGGAGTGGGGGAGCAGTCGGTGCGGCGGCTGTGGGACCTCGGCCTCGTGCGCTCGGTCCCGGAGCTGTATCGGTTGACGCGCGAGCAGCTGATGGCGCTGGACGGCTACGGCGAGATCAGCGCCGGAAACGCCGTCGCGGCCATCGAGGCGTCGAAGGCGATCCCGTTCTCGCGCGTCCTCTTCGGCTTGAACATCCCTGACGTCGGCTGGGTGACGGCGCAGAACCTCGCGCGCCATTTCGGGACCGTCGACGCACTCATGAACGCGACGCAGGAGGAGCTCGTCGAGGCAGAGGGCATCGGCCCCGAACGCGCGGAGGCGATCGCCGAGTGGTTCCGAGACGACGAGAACCGCCGACTCGTCGAAGACCTGCGCTCGCTCGAGCTGCGCTTCGAGGCCGGCGACGAGGAGAAGCCGGTCGAGGGACCGCTCACCGGCAGCCGCTACGTCATCACCGGCACGCTCGAGCGCCTCACGCGCGAGCAGGCGGAGGCGGCGCTCGAGGCGCTCGGCGCGAAGGTGTCGGACTCCGTGTCGTCGAAGACCACCGGTCTCGTCGTCGGCGAGGAACCGGGCAAGTCGAAGCTGACGAAGGCGGAGAAGGCCGGCGTGCCGATCCTGTCGGAAGCCGACCTGGCGAAGCTACTGGCGCGCTAAGGCCGTGGCGAAGCGGTCCTCGGCGTAGCGGGACCACGCCCACGACACCGGGTTCCCGTTCACGAGGATGGAGAAGATGTAGCGGTCGCCGACGAAGCCGGAGAGGGCGGTGGCGTTGTCGGTCGTCCCGGTCTTCGCGCGCACGACGCCGGCGGCCGCGGTCCCGCGCATGCGGTCGGCGAGCGTGCCGGTGCGTCCCGCCACGGGGAGCGACGCGAGCAGCTCCGGACGAATGTCGGGATCGGTCCACATCGTGTGCAGGAGCGACACGAGCGCGGACGTCGTCAGGCGGTCGAGCCGCGACAGGCCCGAGCCGTCGACGAGACGGACGCCCGCGAGCGGCACGCCCGCCTGCTGCAGCTGCGCGTCGACGACGCGCAGGCCGGCCGCGGTCGTGCCTGCGCCGGCCTGCACGGCCCCGAGCTCCTTGACGAGCATCTCCGCGGTGAAGTTGTCGCTGAAGGTGTCCATCTCGTGCACGATCGCGGAGAGCGGAGGCGAGTCCACGGACCCGAGCGGGACGGAGGCGTCGGTCGCGACTCCGAGCGCCGCGCCGCCGGCAACGCGCACGCCTGCGCGCGACAGCGCCTTCACGAACTCCTGCGCGGCCGCGAGGGGCGGGTTGTGCGAGGTCACGTGCCCGACGAGGCCGCGGTCGACGATGAGCGCGGACAAGGGCGGCGATTCGGTGATCGCGAACGCCGCCTTCCACCCGGGCGCCGTGCGGTGCGCGTCGAACCAGGACTCGTCGCCCAGCACGCGCCCGCTCACCTGCGTGATCCCGTCCGCGCGCACCTGCCGTGCGAGCGCGTCGAGATCGGCGATCGACAGCACCGGGTCCCCGTAGCCCTTCAGCACGAGGTCGCCCTGCCAGGTCGCGCCTGCGCGCGCGCCGGTCCCGAGGACGTCCGTCTCGATCCGGAAGCTCGGCCCGAGCGCAGTCAGCGCGGCGTAGGTCACCGTCAGCTTCTCGTTCGACGCGGGGTGGAGCGGCAGCGCCGTGTTGTGCGCGTAGAGGATCTGCCCCGTCTGGAGGTCGAGGACGTCGGCAGCCGAGGCGGAGAAGAGCACGGACGGCGTGTGCAGCGCCTGCGTGAGCCGCGTCACGAGAGAGCTCGTCGCGGCCCCGCCGGGAGCGGCGGCGGCGAGCGCGGCGAGGACGACCCCGATGGCTGCGAGCGCGCGGGCGGGCACGGGCGCTTTCATTGTTTGGGGCAGTACGCGAGTCGTCAAGGAAAATGGGCCGTCTTGCAGGTGAAGATGGGCCGCGCGGCCCATTTGTCGCGCGCCGGGGCACATCGATAATCGATGCTCGTGCACGCAGACGAGTCATTGGTGCAGCGCCGGATCGAGGAGCTGCTGGAGGCGCCGACGTCGGGCGCGAACGCCCCGTCCCTCGACCGGCTGGAGGCGACGCTGACCGACGGCTACGCCGAGGCGCTCGCGCTCGAGGCGGAGCGCTCGCGCATCGAGCGCCGCATCGGCGAGGTCGCCCCGATCGCGCAGGAGCCCGTCGTCGCGCAGGAGATCGCCGCGCTCGCTCGGCGGCGGACGGTCGCGGAGGACGAGCTCGGAACGCTGCGCGCCCTGCTCGGCCGGCTGCAGATCCGCGCGAGCGCCTCTAGACGATCCCGCTCCTGACGGCATACACAGCCGCCTGGATGCGGTTGTCGATCTGCAGCTTCATGAGGATGTTGGAGATGTGGTTCTTCACCGTCTTCGGGCTGATGTGCAGCTCGGCGGCGATGAGCGCGTTGTCCTTGCCGTTCGCGATCAGCTTCAGGACCTCGATCTCGCGGTCGGAGAGCTCGGAGCGGATCGCCTCGGCGATATCCGGCTGAGCGCTCGTCGCACGCACGCGTTGCAGCACCTTGGCGGCGATCGTCGGCGAGATGAGCGACTCGCCGCGCCACGCGGCGCGGATGCCGGCCATGAGCTCCTCGATGGACGAGTCCTTCAGGAGGTAGCCGCACGCGCCGGCGAGGATCGCGTCGGTGACGTCCCCGTCCTCGTCGGAGATGGTCAGGACGACGACGCGCGTGAGGGGGGCGACCGACGCGATGTGGCGCGTCGCCTCCACGCCGCCCATTCCCGGCATGTTCAGATCCATGACGACGACATCGGGCGCGATCTCGCGCACGAAGCGCACGGCCTCGACGCCCGATCCCGCCTCGCCGACGACCTGCACGCCCTGCTCCTCGAGGAGGTTGCGAAGCCCGGTGCGGAACAGGTCGTGATCGTCCGCGATGAGAACGCGGAGCGTCTCGACTCCCCGATCCTCGCTTGCCGAAAGCGGTTCAGTCACTGTCAACCCCCCTTGCGATCCCAGTCTAGTGGAGGGTGATCGTGACCGTTCTCCGTCCCCACTGGTACGCCTGCTGCACCGTGGGGAACCAGAGGTCGATCATCGCGCCGCGGATGCCGCTGCCGACGTCGGCGGCAACGCCTTCGCCGTAGCCGGGGATCGTCATGCGCGTTCCGAGCGGGATGACCGTCGGGTCGACGGCGACGATGCCCCAGCCGACGGGCAGTCCGGTTGCGGTGTGCCCGGGGAGGGCGTAGCCCGTCGCGGATACGACGAGCGTGCGGTCGCCGCTGCTCGGCGCTGCTGCCGGCGTCGTCGTCGTCGGCGGCGTCTGCGACGAGCCGGGATCGCCGACGACGCCCGCGACGGGACCGCTCGCCGCCACCTGCGCGGTCAACTGCTGCGACTTCGCCTCCGCGCGCTGCACCGAAGCCTCGAGTGCGTCGACCTGCGAGTTCCTCAGCTGCTCCTGTGCGCGCAGGCTGCCGATGAACGAGATCCGATTCGCGCGCGCGGATGCGAGTTGCCGCGTCGTTCCAGCCGCTTCACGCACCGATTCGGCAACGCGCGCACGCTGCGCGACGAGGTCCGCCCGCAGCGCTCGCAGGCGCACCTCCGCGCGTGTGGCCGTCTGCACGAGCGCGCTGCTCTGGTCGCTCACGCGCCTCAGCCCGTCGAGCGTGGAGACTGCGTCGGTCAGCGACTCCGCGCCGAGGATGACGGCGACGGGATCGGTGTCGCCCTGCTCGTAGAGGATGCGGAGGCTCGTGCCGAGATTTCGCTGCGACTTTCGCAACGTCTTGCGTGTCGCGCCGATCTGCTGCTCGATCTGGCGCTGCCGCGCCTCCAGCTGCGCGGCTGTCGCGTCGAGCGACGCGAGACGGGCTTGTGCGCGATGCAACCTGGCGTCGAGCGCATAGAGATCGAGCGATGCGCTCTGCACGCGGGATGCGAGCGCGCTCGCCTCCGCGCGCAGCGCGCCCTCGCGGCCGCCGGGGCCGGGGGCCGCCGGCGAGCCCGCGGAGAAGACGAGCACCGCAGAGACGCCGGCGAGCAGCGCCGCGGATCCTGTCCTTCGGGCGCTCACGGAGGCGGGACCGTACCACAGCCCCTCCGGGAGCCTTGCGGAGTTTGTGCGGCCTTTCATGCCACAAACTCTCGCTCTCCGAGGGGCAATTTGCGGGAGATTTCGATGCTTTTACCGGTTGCCAGCATCCGGAAGCCCTGCTAGCGTCCCCACCTTGTGACGTGCGGGAGGCCCGGTGAACGGCATCGGGCTCAGCGTCGGGAGACGTCATCCAGATTCTGAAACGACACGCCGCGGTCATCGCCCTCGCCCTGGCTGCAGCCGGAGTCGCGACCGGAGCGGCGACCGCCGACTCCTCGATTCGCGCCAAGCAAGCGGAGGCGCAGCAGGTGATGGCGCAGATCCAGCAGCTCGGCTCCAGCCTCGAGCGCGCACGGAACGCCTACGACTCGTCCGCAGCGAAGCTCGGTCGGATCGAGCAGAACCTGAAGGTCAACACGGTCGGTCTGCGCGCGGCGCGCGCGAACCTCGTCGTCGCGCAGAAGAATCTCTCGCAGCGCCTCGTCTCCATCTACGTGTCGCGCGACAACCAGTCCACGCTCGCGGTCCTCCTCGGCGCGACGAGCATCGACGACCTCGTCAACCGCATCGAGTCTGTGCAGTCGCTCTCCCACCAGGACGTCGACGTGATGGAGCAGGTCGTCAGCTTCAAGCACGAGGTGACCGTCCGTCAAAACGCGCTCATCCACGACCGCAAGGCGCAGGTGCGGCTCGTCCGCATGCGCGCAGCGGCGAAGGCGCGCATCGCATACCAGCTCGGCCGGCAGCAGCATCTCTACGACTCCGTGAAGGGCGAGATCGCGCATCTCGTCGCCGCGCAACATGCACGGCAGC
>JAFALP010000359.1 GCA_019234175.1 Actinomycetota bacterium
AGCGTGTCCATCGGGCGGATGTCGTCAGGCAGCGACTATGGGGTGAGTGTAGCTCAGCGCCTCGCGGAGCGACTCGCGCGCCAGTCGCGCGGCTGCGCCCCCACCTGCTCGAGGATCGTCTCGAGGAGGTGGAACGACGAGAGGACGTGCTCGCGCGCAAGCTCGCGCGCGCCGGTGGCGCTGCCGGCCGCGATCGCCTGCTTGATGGCGCGGTGCTGCTCCGCGTTCTTCGCGTAGAGGCCGTCGATGGAGTGGTCGCCCGGCGCCCAGACCGCCGGGCCGGAGAACGTCCGCCGCGCGCTCTTCGCCATCTGCTCGACGAGCGGGAGCGCGGCCACCCGGTAGATGACGTCGTGGAACGCGTGGTTCGCGCGCACCCAGTCGCCCATGATCGAGCGGCGCTCGTCTCCCGGCTCGAGCGAGCGCAGCTGCTGCGAGATCCCGGCGAAGCGCTTCTCGGCGGCATCGAGCTCGGCCAGATCCTCCGGCGCGAACTTCGGCGTCGCCACCTGGGTCGCGAGGCTCTCGAGCTCGGCCCGCACGAGGAACGCCTCCTGCAGCTCGTCGCGCGAGAGCGTGCGCACGCGCACGCCGCGGTTCGGCACGAACGAGACGAGCCCGAGGGCGGCCAGGCGTCGCAGCGCCTCGCGCACCGGCGTGCGCGACACGTTGAACTGCTCGGACAGCTGCTCCTGCCGAAGGACGGTCCCGGGCGCGAGCTCGCCCGAAACGATCGCCTCTTCGATCACGAGCGCGATGTCGTCTGCCTTGGTGCTGTCGAGGCTCACTCCAGATGAGTGTACGCCGGAACCGTCAGGAACTCGACGAGCTCCGGTTGCAGCGCCACCTCGAGGAAGAGCTCCTTCGCCTCGTTTCCCGCATCGATTGCGGCGACTTCGGCACGCACGCGCGACTCGTCGAAGATGCCGGCGCGCGTCCACTGCCAGACCTGTGAGCGCGAGATCTCCGCTGTAGCGGCGTCCTCCATGAGGTTGTCGATCGCGGCCGCTCCGACGCCGTGCAGCCACGAGTCCATGTACCGGACGCCGACGGACACGTTCGTGCGCAGGCCCTCCTCGGTGACGTCGCCCGGCGTGCCAGGGATGGAGAGCAGCCGGGCGGCGTCACCGACGACGTCGTCGCGAAGCACATCGAGTTGGTTCGGCTCCGGGAAGCACGGCATCGCCACCGGGACGAGATCGGGATGGGCCACCCACGTCCCGTCGAAGCCCTGGGCGGCCTCGCGCTCCTTGTCCTCGCGTACCTTTGCGAGCGCGACGCGGTTCACCTCCGGGTCCTTGCGCGAGGGGATGAAGGCGGCCATGCCGCCGATCGCGTGCGCACCGCGGCGGTGACACGTGGCGACGAGCAACTCCGCGTACGAGCGCATGAACGGGACGGTCATCGTCACCTGCGCGCGGTCGGGCAGCACCCAGCCGCGCGACCGGAACTTCTTGATGACGCTGAAGATGTAGTCCCACCGTCCGGCGTTGAGCGCGCAGCCGTAGTCGCGGAGCGCGTGCAGGATCTCGTCCATCTCGAAGGCGGCGAGGACCGTCTCGATGAGGACGGTGCAGCGAATGGACGGATCGCCGGCGAAGGCGAAGGCGTCCGCCCACAGCTGCGCCTCCTCCATCGACTCGAGCTTCGGAAGGTAGAAGTAGCGGGCGCCCCCGAGGAACGCGAGGCCGAAGTCGAAGAGGCTCGCCGAGATGGGCTCGCCGTCGACCTCGTGATGGCGCTCGACGAGGTGCCACCCGCGCGGACGCACCATGAGCGTCGCGATCTCGTCGTTCAGGCGATAGCTCTTCTCTCCGGTGTCGAGCGCGATCTCGCGCCGGACCGCGTCGCGCACGTTCACCTGCCCCTGCACGACGTTCTCCCAGGTTGGCGAGTTGGCGTCCTCGAAGTCGGCCATGAAGACACGCGCGCCCGAATTGAGCGCGTTGATCATCATCTTCCGCTCCACGGGACCGGTGATCTCGCAGCGACGGTCGACGAGGTCCGGCGGCGCCGGCGCGACGCGCCACGAGCCGTCGCGGATCCACGCGGTGTCGTCGCGGAAGCCGGGAAGCGCGCCCGCATCCAGCTCGCGCTGCCGCTCACGCCGCCGCTCGAGCAGCTCCAGGCGGCGCGGGCTCAGCGCGCGGTGGAGCCCGTCGACGAACTCGATCGCGTCCGCAGAGAGGACCGTTTCCTGCTCAGTCGCGATCGTGGTCGCGCTCGCAGAAGTCGGGACACTGGCACTCGGAGGTCTCCGCCGTCGTCACCTCGTAGACGGGCTCCGGACGCACTCGCGGTACGACGACGATGTCCTCGGTCACGCTCATGCCGCCACCTCCGTGTCGAATTGCGCTTCCTCGGTGGAGCCCCGCAGCGCGAGCGTCGAGCTCTCGGGCGAGACCGCCTGCGCGACGAGGTCGAAGTAGCCGGCGCCGACCTCGCGCTGATGCCGGGTCGCCGTGTAGCCCATCTCCTCCAGCTCGAACTCGCGCTCCTGCAGCTGCACGTATGCCGTCATGTCGTTCTCGGCGTAGCCGCGAGCGAGCTCGAACATCCCGGCGTTGAGGGAGTGGAAGCCGGCGAGCGTGATGAACTGGAACCGGTAGCCCATGTCGGCGAGGTCGCGCTGGAAGCGCGCGATCTGCTCCTCGTCGAGGTGCTTGCTCCAGTTGAACGACGGCGAGCAGTTGTACGCGAGCATCTTCCCCGGGAAGCGCTCGTGCACGGCGTCGGCGAACGCGCGCGCCTCGCCGATGTCGGGCGTCGACGTCTCGCACCAGAGCAGGTCCGCGTACGGCGCATACGCGAGCGCGCGCGAGATCGCCTGGTCGAGCCCGTCGCGAACCCGGTAGAAGCCCTCGCCGGTGCGCTCGCCGGTGACGAACTCGCGGTCGTACTCGTCGACGTCGCTCGTCAGCAGGGCCGCCGCAAGCGCGTCCGTCCGCGCGAACAGCAGCGTCGGGACACCGAGCACGTCGGCGGCGAGCCGCGCCGCGTTCAGCGTCCGGACGAATTGCGACGTCGGCACGAGCACCTTGCCGCCGAGATGTCCGCACTTCTTCTCGGACGCGAGCTGGTCTTCGTAGTGCACGCCGGCCGCGCCTGCCTCGATCATCGCGCGCATGAGCTCGTACGCGTTCAGCGGCCCGCCGAACCCGGCCTCGGCATCGGCCAGGATCGGCGCGAACCACTCCGTGCCGTTCCGGTCCTCCGCCCAGTCGATCTGGTCGGCGCGCATGAGCGCGGCGTTCAGCCGCTTCACGAGCGCGGGCGCGCTGTTCGCCGGATAGAGGCTCTGGTCGGGATACGTGTGGCCGGCGAGGTTGCCGTCCGCGGCCACCTGCCAGCCCGAGAGGTAGATC
>JAFALP010000277.1 GCA_019234175.1 Actinomycetota bacterium
CAAGCCCACGTGGGGCTTCCTCGCCGACCGGCTCGACCGGCGCATCGCCGTCTCCGAGATGGCGAGCGTGTCGGCCAACCGCTGGCTGCCCGGCGAGTACGAGATCGTGCCGAACGGCGTGCTCATCCCGCCGGCCGCCGACGCCGACGGCCGAAAGGACCGCATCGTCTTCGCCGGCAGGCACGAGCCGCGGAAGGGATTGCAGGTGCTCCTGCGCGCGTGGCCCGAGATCCGGAGACGCACGGGCGTCGACCTGCGGCTCATCGGCGCCGATCCGCTTCGCGTGCGGCTGCTCATGCGCCGCCTCGGCGTGTCCGATGACGGCGTCGAGGTGCTCGGCTTCCTCGACCAGGACACGTTCACCGGAGAGCTGCTCGCCGCCAAGGCGCTCGTCGCGCCGTCGCTCGGCGGCGAGAGCTTCGGAATGGTGCTCACGCGGGCGTTTGCATGTGCGACGCCGGTGATTGCATCCGACATCCCCGGATACCGTGACGTCATGACCCCGGAGACGGCGGTGGCGTTCCCGGCGGGAGACGAGCAGGCGCTGGCGGATGCCGTCGCCGGGCTCCTCGCCGACGAGCAGCGGCGCGAGGCGATGGGCGCCGCAGGACGCGCGCTCGCACTCGATCGGTACGCGTGGGACGGGATCGCCGCGCGCCTCGTCGGCATCTACGAGGCGGCCGCGGCATGAAACGGCCGCCGCTGCCGAGGTCGCTCGCCGGCCGTGCGGCGGTCGCAATCGTCGTCTTCGCCGGCGTCTTCGCGCTCTTCTGGTGGCGCGGCCCGAGCTTCCGCGCGATCGGCGACGCGTTCACCTCGGTCGTCTGGCAGTGGGTCGCGGTCGCGATCGCGATCAACCTCCTCTCGGTCGTCGTGCGTGCGCTCGCCTGGCGCACGGTGATCCGCAATGCGATCGACCCCCCGTACCCGAGCGTGATGACCGTCTTCTCCGCGTTCTCCGTCGGCCTCTTCGCGAACGCAGTGCTCCCCGGCCGGATCGGCGAGCTCGCCCGCGTCGCCGTGCTCGTCCGCAAGATGCCGCGCCGCAAGGGACTGTGGGCGACGCTCGTCGGCACGGTGCTCGCGCATCGCGTGTTCGACATCGTGCCGGTGCTGCTGCTCATCCTCTTCGTCGTCACGACCGCGAAGGTTCCGGCGTGGGCGATCTCGATCCTGCTCGCGATCGTCGGGATCGGCATCGGCCTCTTCACGTTCACGATCATCAGCGCGCGCACCGATCACGGCACCGTGCTCGATGGGCTCGGCGCAGTCCGCCGTCTGACGACGATGGCGCGCCGGGGGCTCGGCGTCATGCGCACGCCGGCCGGCGCGGCGCTCGCCGCCTCGTTCCAGATCGCCGGCTGGACGTGCCAGCTCTTCGCCGTGTGGACGGCGATGCGTGCGTTCCACATCCATGCGCCGCTCCCCGCCGCGGGCGTCGTCCTGCTGGTGATGAACGTCGTCACGATCTTCCCGTTCTGGCCGGGGAACGTCGGCGCGGTGCAGCTCGCGATCGCCGCGCCCCTTTCGGCGAGCTACGGCGTCGCGTACGCGACCGGCGTCGCGTACGGCTTCGGGCTGCAGGCGATCGAGGCATCCGTCGGCATCGGCGTCGGGCTCCTGTTCCTCGCGCGCGAGGGGCTGTCGGTGGCGATGCTGCGCGTCATGCCGTCCGCCGCGCAGACGGAGCTCCCCGACGTCAGCGAGGAGGACGACGACCATGTCGAGCCCGAAGCCGCTCGCATGTCCGGCTAGCCTCAAAGGCGTCCTCAGCGCGCGCGACGCGACGGCCGCGCTCGCGCGCGGTCTCGGCGACTGCGACCGGCTCCCGCTCGCGGACGGCGGCGAGGGAACCGCCGACGTCGTGCCGGGGCTCGTCGAGGCGGCATCCGTCATCCCGTTCGACCCGGCGCACCTCGATCCGTTCACGTCCAGCCGCCCCTTCGGCGAGCTGCTCGCGGGAATGGACGCGAAGCAGTTGCTCATCGGGCTCGGCGGCACGGCCAACATGGACGCGGGCGCGGGGATGCTCGAGGTGCTCGATGCGCTTCCGCCGGCGACGGTGCTCTGCGACGTGCGGACGACGCTGTACGACGCACCGCGGCTGTACGGGCCGCAGAAGGGCGCCACGCCGGCGCAGGTGGCCGAGCTCGAGGCGCGCTTTCGCGCGGACGAGCGGCTGCGGCCGTTTGCGGAGCTGCCCGGCTCCGGCGCGGCGGGCGGGCTCGGCGCCGCCCTCGCATCGCTCGGCGCGACGCTCGTCCCGGGCGCGGCGACGGTGCTCGACCTCGTCGGTTTCGACCCGGCGGGCTATGACCTCGTGGTCACGGGGGAGGGACGCGTCGACGCGACCACGCGCGAGGGCAAGGTGCCGTTCGAGGTGGCGCGCCGCTGCGTTTCGGCGGGCGTTCGGTGCGTCGTCTTCGGCGGGATCGTGGTCGAGCCGGTCCCTGGCGTCGAGACGGTGGCGCTGTCCGGCGATCCTGCGCGCGCCGCGGCCGATCTCGAGGAACTAGGGGCGCGCCTCCTCGACGCGGCGCGCTAGCTCCTCGACCTTGCCCTTCGCCGCGTCGAGCTTCGCGCGGCAGAACGCGTACAGCGCTTCGCCGCGCTCCCACAGCGCGAGCGCCTCGTCGAGTGAGGTCTGGCCCTGCTCGAGCTGCGTCACGATCCGCTCCAGCTCGGCCTGCGCCTCCTCGAAGCTCGCGGGCTCAGTCATGGACGTCCTCGACGGTTGCGCCGAACCCGCCCTCGGCGAGCGCGACCTCGACGCGCACGCCGGGCGCGACGTCGGCGGAGGAGCGCACGAGCGCCGACTCCGTCCGGACGATCGCGTAGCCTCGCTCGAGTGTTTTCAACGGTGACAACAGGCGCAGCCGGCCGGCGGCCGAGTCGAGCGCCGCCCGCTTGCGTTCGACCGCGAGCGCGGGCGCCCGGCGCAGCCGGTCGTGCGCATGCTCGAGACGGCGCGTCTCGCGTTCGACGGCGAGCCGCGGCGCTGCGCGAAGACGGTCGCGGGCATGCGCGAGCGCCTGCCCGTCGCGCGCGAGCGCGAGGCGAACCGTCCGGGCGAGCGAGCCGCGTGCACGGTCGAGCGAGGCCACGACAACCGAGAGCTCCGGGACGACGAGCTTCCCCGCCGCCGTCGGCGTGGACGCGCGGACGTCGGCGGCGAGATCGCAGAGCGGCGTGTCCTGCTCGTGCCCGACGGCGGACACGACGGGGACGCGGCACGACGCCACTGCGCGGACGACGCGCTCGTCCGAGAACGGGAGGAGGTCCTCGAAGCTGCCGCCGCCGCGCGTGAGGACGATGACGTCCACGTCCTCGTGCGAGCACAGCGCCTGCAGCGCGTCGACGATCTCGAGCGGCGCCCGCGGTCCCTGCACGTACGTCTCGGCGACGAGCACGTTCGCCGGCGGAAAGCGGGTCTGGATCGTGGTGAGCACGTCGCGCTTGGCGGCGGCGTCGTTCCCCGTGACGAGCCCGATGCGGCGGGGAAGGAGCGGCAGCGTGCGCTTCCGCTCGGTCGCGAACAGCCCCTCCGCGGCGAGCTTCGTCTTCAGCCGCTCGAGCGCGGCGAGGTGCGCGCCGACGCCGAACCGCTCGATCGTGAGCGCGCGAAGACGGAACTCGCCCCGCTGCTCGAAGAGCTGTGGGCGGCCGTACACGTGCACGCGCTCGCCGTCGGCGAGCTCGAGACGGAGCCCGTCGAACTGCCCGCGCGGCATCGTCACCCCGAGGCACGACCCGTCGGCCGGATCCTTCAACGTGAAGAAGACGCTCGCCCACCGCTCGTGCCGGCGGAGCTCCGTGACCTCGCCCTCCACCCAGACGGTCGGCAGCCGCGTGAGCCACTGCGCCACGCCGCGGTTGAAGGCCGCGACCGAGTAGACGGTCCGGTCGTCGTACGGCAGCGCCTCGACCTTGCCCACGGCCGCAGCGTAACGCCGCGGTGTTACAGGAGGATCTCGGCTGCGGTGGCGTGCGCGCAGCCGTGGTCGACGAGCTCGACCGCGAGGTGGAGGTCGGCCTCGCTGACGGCGAGGCGCTCGGCGACGTGGAGTGGATAGCCGGCCTCGATCAGCACGTGCAGGCGCCAGCTCTCGACCTTCGAGCGTTCGCTCGTTTCGGGCTCCAGGGTGTCGGTCGAGTCACTCATGGCGCGAAGGTTCGTCCTCCCTTGGACGAACCCTCCCCGCGAATGTTTGCACCCAACCGCAGGATTAACGGTGTCTTTACGAGCTCTGGAGGGCCGCAGTGGCCTCGATGCGGCGCAGCAGCTCCTGGAGGCGGGCCTCGATGACCGCCCGCTCCGCGTCGGCGTCGGACGCCAGATCCTCGAGGCGGCGTCGCACGTCGTTCTCCAGCTCGCCGATACGGCCGTCGAGGGACGCCATCCACTCGTCCCGCTGGCGCTCGAGGGAGTTCGCCGCCTCGGCGAGCCGCCGCTCGAGCCGCTGCGCGCCGGCGTCGCCGACATGCGCGAGCCGCTCGGCGAGGACGGCCTCGGCCTCGCGCGCGAACGTCTCGACCGCGCGGTCGAGCTCGCGCGCGAGCCGGCGGGCCGCATCCTCCCGGTTGGACTTCACGAGCGCGGCGAACTGCTGCGTCGCCTCGTCGGCGTAGCTCGCGGTCGCGCGCTCGACCGTGCGACCCACCTGTTCGATCTGCCGGCGCTGGACGTCTTCGAAGCCCGTGCGCAGACGGAGCGCTGCTTCGACCTCCTCGCGCTCGATCTGCTCCATCAGTTCCTTCTCGCGCCGGCGCATGCGCTCCTCGAGCTCGTGCAGCGCGCGGCGCCGGCCGGCGGCCTCGCCCTCGACCTCGGTGCGCGCGGCGGCGAGGACGTCGGCGAGCGCCTTCTCGAAATCCGCGCGAAGCCGGACGAGCCCCTCGCGCTGCGCCTCGCTCTCGGCCGCGAGCCGCTCCGCGTCGGCGGAGAGCCGGGCTTCCGCGTCTCCGAGCAGCTGACGCTGGCGCTCGGCAAGCTCGGCGAGGCGCTCCTTCGTCGAGTCCGACGCGCGGTCGAGGTCCTTCTTCCAGTCGGCGAGACGCTGTGCGACCTGCGTCTGCGTCTCCGTCAACGCCTCCGTCAGCGACGCGGCGAGCTCCCGCTCGCGGTCGGCGAACGTCGTCCGCCGCTCCTCCGCGATGCGGCGCTCCTCGTCGGCGAGCAGCGAGATCGAGTCGGCCCGTGCGCGCGCGAGTGTCCGCTCGAGCTCGGCTGCGCGGTCTTCGCGCTCGAGGTCGACCAGCTCGAGGAGCTTGGCCTGCGCAGCGCCGACGTGCGCCTCGGTGTCGGCGGCACGGGCGAGCGACCATGCCACGACGAGCGAGGCCCAGGCGGCGAGCGCGCACGCGGTCAGCCCGCCGGCCGCAACGGCGAGCTCGCGCGGATGACTGTGCCGAAGCGCGTACACCGCCCAGCCGGCGACGGCGCCGCCGAGGACGAGCATCCCGAGGAGCACGAGCGCCCAGCGCCGCAGGAAGCGGAGCGCGGCGCCGGCGAGTGCGAACGCGGCAACTCCGGCGGCGGCGGCGAAGCCGATGTCGAAGCCCGTCGTCAGGGACATCGTTGCATCCTAGTAACGCTTGCGGGCAAGCAGGAGAGCTCCCGCGAGCAGCGGCATCGACAGCGCGAGGAGCTTCAGTGCGACCTCCGCGGTGCGCGCCTGTGTGATGTCGCCGACGACTCGCCGAGCGTGGCGGACGTCCACAGACAGACGCTGCTGGACGAGGCTCGTCACAAACGCGAAGCCCGCGATGGCGAATGCGGCCGCGCGCAGCGTGTGCGCGGACGCGAAAGAGGCAGTGAGCGCCGGGAAGGCTCCCCATGCGAACGCGAACCAGAACGGCGTGTGCACGATCCCGCCGAGGAGCTCCAGGTTGTAGGCGACCACGACGGCGGCGCCGAACACGATGAATGCGATCAGCCACAGCGACGTGTACAGCGCCACGTGCACGCCGATCACGCAGGCGCCCGCGATCGACGACGCAGCGAGGAGAACGAGGACGCGGTCCGGGATGCGCGTCTGCAGCGGCCGCCCCTTCATCTCGTCGAGCGCATGCGCGCCGATCCCCATCGCGAGGAAGAACGCGAGCACGGTCCAGCCGAGGACGCCCCAGTCGAGTCGCGGCGCGACGGCCGCACCGAGCACCGCGTACGACACGTGCCACAACGTGTACGGCGGGTGCACCAGCGTGACGTAGTCGCGCCACCCGCCGGAGCGGAGCGCGTAGAACGCCGGACGCGTCAGCTCGTTCCCCACGCCACCACTCCGCCGCCGAGGCTCATGCGCCTCACCTGCACGTCCGCGATGCCGGCCTCGCGCCACACGTCCCCGAGCGAGTACCGCTCATGGAAGCCGCGGATGCTGGGCCCGAGAAACGTGCCCACCTCGTGCCAGCCGGGCGAGACGACCGCGCCGGCCGCCGGCAGGCCGACGCGCACGTACAGCTCCCACAGCGGCCGCCAGGCCCCGCGCGGCACCGCGAACTCGAGCATCGCGATCGTCCCTCCGGGACGGACGACGCGCCGCAGCTCGCGCATCGCCGCGACGGGATCGTCGACGTAGCGGAGCAGGTAGGTGAACGTGAGCGCGTCGAACTCGTCGTCGGCGAAGGGAAGCGACTCCGCGCGCCCCTCGCGCAGCTCGATGCGATCGGCCAGGCCGGCGCGCGCGACACGTGCGCGGCCGGCGGCGAGCATCTCCGGGCTCTGGTCGATGCCGACGACGATCCGGCCCGGAACGGCGCGCGCGAGCTCGATCGCGACCGCGGCCGTCCCCGTGGCCACGTCGAGGAGGCGCGCTGCCGAGGCCGGGAGCCGGGACACCATGAAGCGGCGCCAGCGCGGGTCCTGCCCGAACGAGAGGAGCCGCGCGTACCGGTCGTAGGTGGGGCCGAGCGGTGCAAACAGCTCGCGCGCGGAGACTTCGGCCACACTGCGCATGATGGCACTCGGCGACGACCTCGATCGCATCGCGACGGCGGCCGCGCGCGAGGGCGACCGCGTCACCGGTGTCCTCGCGACGGAGCTGCTCGGCGGCGACCGTGTGTACCTCTGCTCGTACGAGTCCGGCGCATGGGTGGCGCTCGACGATGCGGGCGCGGCGATCGATTCCGCGCGCGTCGTCCACGACGCGGTCTCCATCTCGGCGCTCGTCGAGGTCGCCGAGGAGACGGCGGGCGGCGGCGACCTCGACGCGCTGCGCGCGCGCCTCGCAGAGCTGCGCGAGACCGAGCACCCGGAGGGCATCGAGGAGGCGGAGAAGGCGGCGGCGGCGTTGGCCGCGACGCTCCGGGCGCAGCCGCGCGTCGCCAGCACCGGCTACCTCGACGCGCTCGGTACCGCGTCTCGCCGGCTCGAGCAGGCGCTCGGCGACGAAGGCGGGTCGCCGTTCGCAATCGCGCTGCAGAACGCCCTTCCCGCCGTCGAGGAGCTGGCTGCGGAGGTAGCGCTGCGGTCGACGGTGCCTCTCACCTAGACTCGAAGACATGGAAGGCGGCTTTCCGTTCGGCGGCGATCCGGAGGATCTGCTCCGCGGGCTGCGCGAGTTCGCGGAACAGCAGGCGGAGACCGTGCAGGAGGCGCAGCGCGAGCAGTTCGCCACGCTCACCCTCAACACCGCCGTCGAGCTGACGGCGGCGGCGCTGTCGCAGATCCAGACGCAGGGCGGGGTCGACGAGCAGGCGATCGCTCTCCGCGACGCGATGCGCGTTCTCTTCCCCGAGGCGGTCGCGCTCGTCAGCGCGGCGCGCCAGGGCTTCATGCGCGAGCGCTAGCCGCGTTGCTGATCGACAAGGCGATCGTCCGGCTTCTCCCGGCCGTTCCGAAGCCGGTCGTGCAGCTCTTCTCCTCGCGGTACATCGCCGGACCGTCGCTCGCCGACGCCGTTCGCGTGGTGCACGAGCTGAACGACAAGGGGCAGTCGGCGACCGTCGACGTCCTCGGCGAGGAGGTCACGAGCGAAGAGGAAGCGGGTGCGATCGTGCAGACCTACCTCGACGTGCTCGACGCGATCGAGCGCGAACAGCTCGACTCGAACGTGAGCGTGAAGCTGACGGGGCTCGGCCTCGACCTCTCGTACGAGCTCTGCCGCGAGAACGTCGAGCGCGTCCTCGCGCGCGGGCGCTTCGTCCGCATCGACATGGAGGACTCGACGACGACCGACGCGACGCTGCGCCTCTATCGCGAGCTGCGCGAGGCCGGGCACGAGAACGTCGGGATCGTCCTTCAGGCGTACCTCCGCCGCACGCTCCACGACGTGCGCGGCCTGGCCGACCTGAAGCCGAACGTCCGCTTGTGCAAGGGCATCTACGTCGAGCCGCCGTCCCTCGCGTACACCGACGCGGGCGCCGTGCGGACGAGCTTCGTCCAGTGCCTCGACGCGCTGCTCGCGACCGGCGCGCGGGTCGCCGTCGCCACACACGACGAGCAGCTCATCGGCGAGGCGCTGCGACGCAACGTCCCCGAGTTCCAGATGCTCCTCGGCGTGCGCGAGGACCGCGCCGCCGAGCTCGCCGCCGCCGGTCATCCGCTGCGCGTCTACGTCCCGTTCGGCGAGCAGTGGTACAGCTACTCGCTGCGGCGCCTGCAGGAGAACCCGGCGATGGCGGGCACGATCGCGCGCTCGACGATCGGCCGCTTCCTGCCGTTCTAGGCGCGCACGGCGTACAGCAGGAACGATCCGGGGACGCGGCGGTCGTGCCTCCGGCCGGAGGCGTCGAGCGGGTACTCCTCCAGCGCCTCGACGCGGAAGCCCGCCCGGGCGAGCGCGCTGACGAGCCGGCCCAGCCGGACGATGCCGTCGTCGAAGTAGTCCCGGTTCCAGCGCAATAGCCCGTCGACGCACAGGGCCACCGGGTGGTCGTCGAACACGAGCAGCTCGCCGCGGCGGCGCACGGCGGCGGCGACGCCCGCGGCCCAGGCGTCGACGTCGGTGAGCCGGCCGATCACGCCCTCGGGCGAGTACACGAGGTCGAAGCGGCCGCGGCGGAGGTTGGCCGGCAGCGCCTGCGCGTCACCGGCGATCCAGAGGATCGACGGCCACCGCTCGCGCGCGGGCTCGAGCAGCGCCTCGTCCGGGTCGACGGCGGTGACGACGGCGCCGAGCTCCGCCAGCTCGGCGCTGCCCTCGCCCGAGCCGGAGTGGAGATGGAGGACGGTCTTCCCCGAGACGCCGAGCAGCGTCTGCCGCACGATCGCCGGCAGCGCCGTCCGTCCCGAGCCGGCGCGGCGGTGCGCCTCGTCGAACATGCGCCGGTTGATGTCGGTCGGCTCCATCTCAGGCGGGCAGCGAGAACCCGCCGTCGACGACGAGCGTCTGGCCGCACACCATCGCCGCGTCGCCGGAGCAGAGAAACGACACCGCCGCTGCGACGTCGCCGGGCTCGACGAGCCGTCCCGCCGGCGTGCGCTCGACGGTCGCGAGCATCTCGTCCTTGTTCGGGAAGTGCTCGAGCGCTCCGGTCTCGACGACGCCGGCCGAGACGGCGTTCACGCGCACGCCGCGCGGCGCCAGCTCGACGGCGAGATAGCGCACGACCGCCTCGAGCGCCGCCTTCGACGATCCGATGAGCACGTAGTTGTCGAGCACGCGCACCGATCCGAGGCTGGAGACGGCGACGATCGCGGAGCCGCGCTCCATCGCCGGCGCGGTCGCGCGCGTCAGCGCGAGGAGCGAGCGCGCGTTCGCGTTCATGGTCCAGTCCCAGTGCTTGTCCTCGGTCTCGAGCGCAGAGCGGACGACGCCCGTGGCGGCGTTGTGCACGACGACGCGATACGGGCCCGCTGCCGCGAGCGCGCCGACGACCTTCTCCGACGCGACGTTGCCGCGCACGAGATCGACCTCGGCGCCGGTCGCGCGCAGCGCGTCCGCCGCCGCCTCCGCGGCGGCCTCGTTGCGCAGGTAGCCGAGGACGACGCGCCCGGCGCCGTCACGCACGAGCCGGTGCGCGATCGCGAGGCCGATCCCCCGAGTTCCGCCGGTCACGAGGACCGCGGATCCGTCGAGGCTCATTGCCGCCGCGGCAGCAGCGGCTCGTCCGCCGGCGCGGAGCTCGGCAGCTCGTTCCAGCCGAGCCGCGAGCGTGGCTCCCGCCCGCCCTCCTCGGCCTTGGACGACGCGTGGCCGAGGCGGTCGAGCAGGTCCATCTTCTCCTCGGCGTACCGGCGCACCGGGTGGGACTCGTCCAGGTCGAGGACGAGCTCCCGTACGCGGGCGCGCAGCTGGTAGGCGAACTGCGGCGTCGCAGGCCCGACGAGGGCGTCGACGTCGGCGATGGTGGGCTCGGCCATTCGGCCAGAGTCTAGGCTCAACGCGTGAAGCGCGTCTCCCCGGTGGATCTCATGTTGCTGGGGACGGTGCTGCTCTGGGCGTTGAACGTGACCGTCACCCGGTACGCCCTCACCAACGGCTGGCTCCCGCTCGCGTACGGGACGATCCGCTACTTCGCGGCCACCTCCCTCTTCTGGATCTTCACGTACCGGCGGGAGCGTTCGTTCCGAATCGCGCGCAAGGACCTGTGGCTCGTCGCGATCGCGGCGCTGGCGCTCTTCCTCAACCAGCTCTGCTTCGTCTACGCGCTGAAGCTGTCGCAGGCGTCCACCGTGGCGCTCCTACTCGGCGCCACACCCGTGTTCATCGGGCTGATCACCGTCGTGCTCCGCATCGACGTCCTCTCCAACGCGTTCTGGATCGGGGCGGCGATGACGCTCGCGGGCGTCACGCTCATCGCCGTCGCGAGCGGGGGGAACATCTCCGCCGGGCTCGGCGGCGACCTGCTCGCCATCGGGCTCGCGTTCACCTGGAGCGTGTACACCGTCGCGATCGCGCCGCTCATGCGCACCTACTCGCCGTTCCGGATCAGCGCGATCGTGCTCGCGGCGGGGTGGGTGCCGCTCGCCCTCGTGAGCATCCCGCAGGTCGCGCACCAGCACTTCGACTTCGGCTGGAAGGTCTGGCTCGGCTTCGGCTACGCCGTCGTCGGCCCGCTCTTCCTCACGAACATCCTCTGGTTCACGGCGATCGACCGGGTCGGCCCGTCGCGGGCGTCGCTGTTCGGGAACCTGCAGCCCTTCTTCGCCGTCTTCTTCGCCATCGTGCTGCTGTCGGAGACGCTGCACCCGATGGAGATCGTCGGCGGCGTCCTCATCTTCGCCGGGATCGTCCTCGAACGCGTCCGGCACCGCTCGAGCCTCGCCGTCACGGCGCCGGAGTCATAATTCCGGGTATGGCCGACGACTTCATGCCGCTCCTCGGCTGGGACTCGATCGAGTTCTGGGTCGGGAACGCGAAGCAGGCCGCGTACTTCTACGAGCACGCGCTCGGCTTCACCCGGACCGCGTACGCCGGGCCGGAGACGGGCGTGCGCGACCGCGCGTCGTACGTGCTCGAGCAGAACGACATCCGCTTCGTCCTCACCTCGCCGCTGCGCGAGGAGAGCGAGATCACGCGCCACCTGGGCCGGCACGGCGACGGTGTCCGCGACATCGCGCTCACCGTCCCCGACGCCACCGAGGCGTACCGGCAGGCGGTACAGCGCGGCGCGCGCGGCGTGTCCGAGCCGGCGGTCAGCGAGGACGACTTCGGCACGATCGAGACGGCCGCGATCGCCACGTACGGCGACACCATCCACACGTTCGTCGACCGCGAGGACTACGCGGGGCCGTTCAAGCCCGGCTACGTCTCGGTGTCGAGCAACGGCTCCGGCGGCGGCGTCGGCTTGACGAACATCGACCACGTCGTCGGCAACGTCGAGCTCGGCCGCATGAACTTCTGGGTGGAGTTCTACGAGCGCGTCTTCGGGATGACGAACATCATCCACTTTGGCGACGACCAGATCCAGACGGAGTACTCGGCGCTCATGTCGAAGGTCATGTCGGACGGGAGCGGGAAGATCAAGTTCCCGATCAACGAGCCGGCCGAAGGCAAGCGCAAGAGCCAGATCGAGGAGTACATCGAGTTCTACGGCGGTCCGGGCGCGCAGCACATCGCGCTCGCGACCACCGACATCGTCGCCGCGGTGACGGAGATGAAGGAACGCGGCTTCCAGTTCCTCGACACCCCCGACTCGTACTACGACGAGGCGCCCGGCCGCGTCGGCGAGATCGCCGAGGACTACGAGATCCTGCAGGAGCACAAGATCCTCGTCGACCGCGACGAGGACGGCTACCTCCTGCAGATCTTCACGAAGACGGCGCAGGACCGGCCTACCGTGTTCTTCGAGGTGATCGAGCGCCACGGCGCGACGACGTTCGGGGAGGGCAACTTCAAGGCCCTGTTCGAGGCGATCGAGCGCGAGCAGGCGCTCCGCGGCAACCTCTAGGACGCCGTGACTGTCCAGCGGCGGACGGCGCTGCTCTCGGTGCTCGCGGCCGCGGCGCTCATCGCGCTGAAGCTGTCCACCGGCCTCGCCACGCACAGCCTTGGGCTTCTCTCCGAGGCTGCGCACTCGGGCACGGATCTCGTCGCGGCGCTCCTCACGTTCTTCGCGCTCGGCGTCGCCGAGCGGCCCGCGGACCCCGGCCATCAGTACGGCCACGGCAAGGCGGAGAACCTCGCCGCGCTCGGCGAGGGGACGATCCTCGTGCTCGCGAGCGCGGCCATCGTGTGGCAGTCGATCGCGCGGCTCGCGAACGCGAGCCACGCGCACGTGCACGCGGGAACCCTCGCGTTCGTCGTCATCGCCGTCGTCATCGTCGTCGACGTCGCGCGCACGACGACGTCCACGCGCGTCGCCCGCGAGTACGGGAGCCCCGCCATCGCGTCGAACGCATTGCACTTCGCCGGCGACCTCGTCGGATCGGTCGCCGTGCTCGTGGGGCTCCTTCTCGTGCACGCCGGCTACCAGAAGGCGGACTCGATCGCGGCGCTCTTCGTCGCCGCCCTCGTCCTCGCCGCGGCCGTCC
>JAFALP010000167.1 GCA_019234175.1 Actinomycetota bacterium
TGCAGAAGGTCGTGGGTTCGAGTCCCATCATCCGCTTCGAACTCCCGCCGAAGCGCGCGTGCTAAATGCGGCGGTAGCGAGCGTCGGTGAGCGAGTAGACGCCGAACGCGATCAGCCCAGCAGCGACGATCGCGAGCAAGAACGGTCCATACGAGGCGTGGGCGATGGTCGCGAGCGCGCCATCGACACCGACGGCATTGCTCGGGTTGAAGTCGACCGCCGCCCTGATCAGGAACACGCCCACCAAGCCGAAGACGACCATTCGAGCGAGGTACCCGAAGCTGCCGATCCACTCGACCCACGTCCGCGTGCGCGGGCTCATCTCCTCGGTCTTCGAATCCTTCAGGAAGTCCTTGCTGATCCCTCGATAGCCCTGATACAGGCCGACGCCGATCAGCGCCGCGCCGGCGATGCCGACGAGCCACGGCCCGCCCGGCCAGCCGAGGACGCCTGCCGCCGGCTTGGACGGGCTGCCCGACCGGCCGCCCGAGCCCGAGCCGAGCAGGATCTCGACCGCAATCGCGCACAGGCCGGCATAGACCACGCTGCTCGCGAATGCGGCGACGCGGTCGAAGCCGCGATCCGAGCCCTCCGGACCGTGCCCGAGCAGCGCGCGTACGAGGCGCCATAGCGCGTAGCCGGCCAGTCCGATGGCGACGAGAACGAGCAGAACCTTGCCGAACGGCTGACGCGCGATCGTCTGAAGAGCGCCCTGCTGGTTGGGGGTCGTTCCTCCGCCGCCGACCGCGAGCTTGATCGCGAGGATGCCGACGATCCCGTAGATCAATCCACGCGCGACGAAGCCTGCCCGCGACAACCACTCGAAGCCGCGGCTTCGCGCAACCCTCTCCCCACCGACCCTTGCCTCACGGACCGGTTCCGGCTTCGTCGGAGCCTGCACGTCGGAGCAGAAACGCGCGCGTGCCGCGCGCAGATACGCCTGCTACACGCTCTTTCCGTGAGCGCGAAGCCGCACGATGCAGTCGTCGCAGATGCCGTGCGTGGTTCCGCACCGCTCGATGAATCCCGGCCGGAAGACTCGCGTCCAGCGATCGGCGATGCGGTAGCGGCCGCACCAGGCGCATCGGCTGGTCAACGCGCCGACGCGCAGGGAGGCGGAGATGTGCGTGACCGCCAGGGCCTCCGCGAGCGTCGCCGCGACGGTCCGGCGCGTCTCGACCATCTGCTCTCGCAATTCGGCGCTGGCGCGGTGGGTGTCCTGCGCGGTCTGCCGCAGCGCACGCGCTGTTCGCCGCGCGTCCCGGGCCAGTGCCCGGACCTCTGCGCGGTCCCGCGGCTCGTCGGCCGACGCCACTTCGCAGGCGCGCGGCCGAGCCTCGCTCGCAACTGCCATGGATTCCCTTCCGCTGCTTGTCTCGCGCGCGCTGCTCGCATGCGAAAAACGAAGCGCTCTCAGGCCGTACGGCACTGCAGGCGGCAGAAGGGCGTTGTGGTTCGCCTTATAGCCGCTTCCGAGGCGATGGAAACCTCGAAGCCCGCTGCCGCGTTGAGGACAGGACGTGAGCAATTGGCGTAGCTGGCGGGGCCCACTGGCCGGGTTGCCGCGTTGGGGGAAGTGGCTGGTCTCGATCGTCGCCTTGACGGGCGCGCTCGTCGGCGCGGTCGCGCTGGAGATCCATCGTGACGGCGCGTACTTCTTCGTCTCCTGCAACATCAACAAGCTCGAGCCGCACGGGCCGGGCCGCTCCTCGTACCTGATCTCCTCCGACGGTATCCGGTTCGCGACACTCGGGGCCGCCGTGAACACGACTCCCGTCGCGCTCGCGCGCATCGACCCGAAGCTCCAGCGCGCGACCGTCGCCGTCGAGGATCGCCGCTTCTACCACGAGGGTGGAACGGACTGGATCGCGATGGTGCGCTCCGCCGCGGCCGACATCGGCTCGGCGAGCTTCGCGCAGGGAGGCTCGACCCTGACGCAGCAGCTCGTGCGCAACCTCTACCTCGGTGACCAGCGCACGCTCGGGCGGAAGCTCGAGGAGGGATGCCTCGCCGATGCGCTCGCGCGCAAGTGGACGAAGGCGCACGTGCTGGACGCGTACCTGAACACGGTGTTCTACGGCCAGCAGGCGTACGGCGTGCAGGCCGCATCCGAGACGTACTTCTCCAAGCCGGCGAAGAGCCTGACGCTTCCCGAGGCGGCGCTCATCGCCGGCCTGCCGCAGGCGCCGACCGCCTACGACCCGCTGCGCGACCCGCAGGCGGCGATGGCCCGCCGCAACGAGGTGCTGAAGGCGATGCTCACCAACGGTGACATCGGCCTCGCCGAGTACCGGAGCGCCGCGAAGGCGCCGCTCGGACTGAAGCCGAACGCGACGACGAAGCAGCAGCGCGAGTCCTTCTTCGTCAACTACATCTACGAGCTGCTCGTCGGCCGCTACGGCGCCGCCACGGTGCGCCAGGGCGGCCTCGTCGTGCACACGACGCTCGACTGGCGATGGCAGCAGGAGGCGGAGCGCGCGATCAAGACGACGCTGAACCGGAGCAGCGATCCCGCGTCCGCGCTCGTCGCCATCGACCCCAGCTCGGGCGCGATCCGGACGATGGCGTCGGTCGTTCCCGGCAAGCCGAACTACCAGTTCAACCTCGCCGTGCAGGGCAAGCGCCAGGCTGGGTCGAGCTTCAAGCTCTTCGTCCTCACGGACGCGATCCTCCGCGGCATCGACCCGTTCACGACGACGTACCTCTCGGCGCCCTTCCGCGGTCCGGCCAGCGACCCATACCTCATCCAGACGGACACGAAGACGTACACGGGCCGCACGCCGATCGACCACGCGACGGCGCAGTCCGACAACACCGTCTTCGTACGCCTCACGCTCGATCTCGACCCGACCACCGTCGCGCAGACGGCGCAGCGCATGGGCGTGCAGTCGCAGCTCCGGCCGGTGCCGACCATCGGCCTCGGCGTGAACCCGGTCTCGCCGCTCGAGATGGCGTCGGCGTATGCGACGGTGGCCGCGCAGGGGATCTACCACCGGCCGTACGCCGTCACCTCCGTCCAGTTCCCCGACGGCCACATCGACACGAGCGGGTCGACGAGCTCCGGGCGTCGCGTCATCTCCGCCGCGGTCGCCGACGAGGTGACGCGCGTGCTCGAGGAGGTCATCGCCAGCGGCACCGGCACCGCCGCCAATCCCGGCCGGCCGGCCGCGGGGAAGACCGGAACGACGTCGTCGCTCGCCGACGCCTGGTTCGACGGCTACACGCCGAACCTCGCGGCCGTCGTCTGGGTCGGCTATCCGCAGGCGCGCGTGCCGATGACGCACGTGCACGGCATCCAGGTCTTCGGCGGGACGTTCCCGGCGCAGATCTGGAAGGCGTTCATGGTCGGCGCCCTGCAGAACGAACCGCGGCTCGGCTTCGCGCAGGACGTCTCCTCGATCCACTGGGTGAAGTGGTGCGGACGCTTCCAGTACGCCCGCAACTACGCCGATGCCCGCCCGACCGCCGGGTGCACGTCCGCCGCGGCAGCGGCGACCTCCACCACCGCCACGACGTTGCAGACGACGACCGGGCGGGCGACCGCCACCACCGCGCCGGCGACGACGGTCGCGCCTCAGGCAGCGACGACGACCGCGCCGCCGCCTCCGCCTCCCACCACGACCGAGACCACGACCACGGAGCCCGTGACGACGGCCCCGACCACGACCGAGACCACCACCACGGAGCCGACGACGACTACCTCGCCGTGATGCGCTTCAGCGACCAGGCCACCGTGAGCGAGCCGCGCGTTGCGCGCAGGATGTTCACCGCTTCACGGGCCCGGCTTAACCGCTCGACAACGTTGGCCGGCGGCTTTTGCCTCTACGGTTGCCGAATGGTTCGCTGGTGGGTGCGGCTCATGCTGCGGCGGCTCGGCTGGCGCGTCTCGGGAGATCCCGAATTCGGCGCGTGAGCCGGTCCGACCGCCCCGTCCCGCTCGTGGGACGGTTCTTCCCGAGCCCGACCGCAGCGAAGGTCCCCGAAGTCATCTTCCTCTTCTGGGTGGTGAAGATCCTCACCACCGCGGGCGGGGAGGCGACCTCGGACTACCTCCGGATCTACGGGAACCTCAAGGGCGGCGCCGTCGAGGTGGCGCTCTTCCTCATCGGGCTGATTTGGCAGTTCAGCACCCGCCGCTATTCGGCGTCCGCCTACTGGTTCTTCGCGTACGCGATCGCCGTCATCGGCACCGGCGTCGCCGACTTCCTGCATCTCGACGTCGGCCTCTCGTATCTCGCCGACACGCTCCTCTGGGCGGTCATCCTCGCCGCGATCTTCGCCCTCTGGTATCGCAGCCAGGGAACCCTCTCGATCCACAGCATCGTCACGCAGCGCCGTGAGGCCTACTACTGGGCGACGGTCTTCGCGACGTTCGCGCTCGGCACGGCGCTCGGCGACTACACGGCCACGTCGCTGCACCTGGGCTACCTCTCCTCGGCGATCCTCTTCAGTGTCGTCATCCTCGTCCCCGCGTTCGGGAGATGGAAGTTGGGCCTGAACGGCATCGCCGCCTTCTGGATGTCGTACGTCATGACGCGCCCGCTGGGCGCCTCGTATGCGGACTACTTCAGCAAGCCGAGGAAGCTCAGCGGCATCGGCTTCGGCGACGGCCAGACGGCGATCGCGTTCATCGCCGGCATCGTCGTCCTCGTCGCGTACCTCGCGGCGACGCGCCGCGACGTGCAGCGGCCGGAGGAGGCCGTGCCGCCGCCGCGCGCGCCGGTCCCCGGGTTCGAGACCGGCTAGCGGAAGACGCTCCCGATGAGGTTGGCGCCGAGGTTCATCGCCATCCCCATCTCCATGGCGCGGCCGAAGCCGCCGCCGTAGTAGCCGCCGAACATCCCGCCGCCCATCATCCCGCCGCCGAGCATGCCTCCGAGCATGCCGTGGTGCTGCTGTTGCTGCTGTGCGTTGGGATCGTTCGACTGCGCGACGCCGCCGACGAAGTCGTGGATGGCGAGGAGCAGCGTCTTCACCTGCGTCTGCTCCTCGTCGACGTCCTGCGCGACGCGCCTGAGATCGCCGAGCCACTCGGTCGCGTTCGCGTCACCGGCCTTCTCCGCCGCCTGCATCTTCGTGACGAGCGCCTGCACGGTGGTGGCGACGTCCTGGAACGCGGTCTGCAGCTGCTGGAACTCGGTGTCGATCGTGGTCGCATCCACGGCTAGCCGACCATCGAGTCGATCTGCTTCGCGAGCTTGTTCTCGATCTCGAGGTTCCACGCCGACTCGGCGACGTCGACGACGAGGAAGAGATCGGAGATCAGCAGCGTCTCGGCCGCCGCGATGCCGAGGTGCTCGAGCCACTTGCCGATCCCGATCTTGACGGTGAAGTCGTTCGGCTCTCCCGTGATGAGGATCGAGAGCGCGCGGTCGGCGTCGATCACCTTGTCGAGGAACCCGCCCTTCGTCGCCTGGATCGCGAAGCCGTCCGTGCCGGGCGGCGACGTCTGCACCTTGAAGCCCTGCGACTCCAGCTGGCTCCCGATCTTGCTCTGCAGGTCGCCCAGGTCCGTGCCCTTGCCCTGGTAGTGGAGCTCCTTCTCGCCGATCATGTACGCCTCC
>JAFALP010000333.1 GCA_019234175.1 Actinomycetota bacterium
GAGCACGGCGGCGCAATCGTGATCGCGCATGCCGGGAGGATGAAGCTCGCAACCGAGATCGCGATCTCGTCGAGCGCGCAGGTCGCCCTCCTCGTCGTCCCGGTGGTGATGCTGCTCTCGCTCTTCTTCACGCACGAGCTTCCGCTCAGCTTTCGCTGGGAGGAACTGACGGCCATGGCCGCTGCGGTCACACTTGCAGGCGCAACGATCCGGGACGGACGCTCGCGCCGTTGGCAGGGCGCAGTCCTCGTCGCTGCGTACGCGATCGTCGCCGTCGCTTTTCTTGCGGCCGGCAACCGGTGACCGCTACGTTGCAGGTGTGTCGGTCGCCGAGGACCAGAACACGACGCAGCGGCCGGCGAGCGGCGACGTCGTCGTCGCCGCGCACGACCTGACGCGCAGATACGGGGACGGCGACACGGCCGTCGACGCGCTTCGCGGCGTCTCGCTCGACGTCCGCGCGGGAGAGCTCGTGGCGGTCATGGGGCCGTCGGGCTCGGGCAAGTCGACGCTCATGCACATTCTCGCGGGGCTCGACAAGCCGACGACGGGCACCGTCGAGATCGCGGGCACCGAGATCACCAAGCTCGACGACCAGGAGCTGACCAAGCTCCGTCGCACGCACATCGGCTTCGTCTTCCAGTTCTTCAACCTCCTCCCCATGCTCGACACCGAGGAGAACATCGTCCTGCCGCTGTCGATCGCCGGAGAGAAGCCCGACAAGGCGTGGCTCGACGAGCTGCTCGACAAGACGGGCCTCGCCAAGCGGCGGACGCATCGTCCCTCCGAGCTGTCCGGCGGCGAACAGCAGCGCGTCGCGATTTCGCGCGCGCTCATCACGCGGCCGACGATCCTCTTCGCCGACGAGCCAACCGGCAATCTCGACTCGAAGACGGGCGGCGAGATCCTCGATCTCATCCGCGACTCCGTCAACGCGTACGGGCAGACGATCGTGATGGTGACGCACGAGTCCCGCGCAGCGGTGATCGCCGACCGGATTCTCTTCATCGCCGACGGCCTGATCGTCAAAGAGCTCAAGGGCGCGAGCACGGAGGACGTGCTCACGGTCATGAGCACGCTCTCGTCGTGACCCGTGTCGCGCTCAAGGGGCTGCTCGGGCGCAAGCTGCGGGCGATCCTCACTGCGGTCGCGATCGTCCTCGGCGTGGCGATGATCAGCGGCACCTACGTCCTCACGGACACGATCAAGGCCGCGTTCGGGACGGTCTTCACGACGGTCTACAAGAACACGGACGCCGTGATCAGCTCGAAGAGCGTCGTCCTGAAGAATCAGAGCAACTCGAGCAACCTGCCGCCGTCCTTCCCCGAGTCGCTGCTCGCGAAGGTGCAGAAGCTGCCCGGCGTCGCCGAGGCGGAGGGCGGGATCAGCGACTTCGCCTACCTCGTCGGCCGGGATGGAAAGGTCATCTCCGGCCACGGGGCGCCGCCGCTCGCGTTCTCGGTGCACCCGCACGGCGACCAGCACTTCAATCCGCTCACGCTCGTGAGCGGAACGTGGGCGTCGGGGCCGCACCAGGTCGACATCGACGCGCATACGGCGAGCAAGGACCACTACTCGGTCGGTCAGAGCATCGGCGTGATCGCGCGCGGACCGGTCGAGCAGTTCCGCATCGCCGGCATCGTCAAGATCGGCGGCGTCTCTTCGCTCGGCGGGGCGACGATGGCGATCTTCGACTTCCCCACGGCGCAGAGGCTGTTCAACAAGGTGGGGAAGCTCGACGCCATCGACGTGGCGGCGAAGCACGGCGTCACGCCCACGCAGCTCGTGCGGGAGATCGCTCCCATCCTCCCCAGGAACGCGCAGGTGCGGACCGGCACTGCGCAGGCGAAGCAGGCGACGAAGGACACGAACTCCTTCCTGTCGATCATCAACGACTTCCTGCTCGCGTTCGGAGGCGTCGCTCTCTTCGTCGGCGCCTTCGTGATCGCGAACACACTGTCCATCACGATCGCGCAGCGGACGCGTGAGCTCGCAACGCTCAGGACGCTGGGGGCGACGCGCCGCCAGGTGCTGCGCTCCGTCCTGCTCGAGGCGTTCGTCATCGGGACGTTCGCGTCGGTGACGGGGCTCTTCCTCGGCCTCGCGCTCGCGAAGGGGCTCAACTCCCTCTTCGTCTCGTTCGGGATCGACCTGCCTCAGGCCGGAACCGTGTTCGCCACGCGGACGATCGTGGTCGCACTCCTCGTCGGGACCCTGATCACCGTGATCGCCGCGCTTCGGCCCGCCTTCCGCGCGACGCGCGTCCCGCCCATCTCCGCCGTGCGCGAAGGGGCCGTTCTGCCCGTTTCCCGGTTCGCCCGCTTCAGCGCCGCCGCCGCGCTCACCACCATCGCCGGCGCGATCGCGCTCATGCTCGTCGGGCTGTTCGTCGGCGGCATCTCCACGACCGACCGGCTGCTCGCGATCGGCATCGGTGCCGCGGCCATCTTCCTCGGCGTCGCCATGCTCGCGAAGACGCTCGTCCCGCCGCTCGCCAGCTTCCTCGGCTGGCCGGCGACGCGCCTGGGAGGAGCGGCCGGCGCCCTCGCGCGGGGGAACGCGATGCGTAACCCGCAGCGCACGGCGTCCACCGCATCCGCCCTCATGATCGGTCTCGCGCTGGTGACGCTCGTCTCCGTTCTCGCGTCGGGGCTGAAGACGACGTTCGAGAACTCCGTCAACTCGCTCTTCAAGGGCGACTACGCGTTGACGGCGACGGACAACTTCTCGCCCATCTCCATCGCGTCGGCGAACGCGTTGACGAAGGTGCCCGGAGTCACGGTCGTGTCGGGTGTTCGCGCCGGCGACGGGAAGGCGTACGGGAAGCGGATCGGCGTGACGGGCGTCGCACCCGACATCAGCAAGGTCATCACCGTGAAGTGGTACGAGGGATCGCAGGCGGTCCCGGGCGAGCTGGGCGACAGCGGCGCCTTCGTCTCGAAGGACTACGCCAAGTCCCACCACCTCGAGTCCGGCTCCTCGATCGACGTGCTCACGCCGGCGGGCAAGACGATGCACCTGCGCATCAAGGGCATCTTCTCGCCACCGAAGGGTGGGTCGCCGTACGGCGACGTCACCATCTCGACGACGCGCTTCGACGCGGAGTACCAGAACCCGGAGAACGTCTACACGTTCGTCGACATGACCGGCGGCGTCACGCCGGCGAACACGGCACGGCTGAACGCGGCGCTGAAGAGCTTCCCCGAGGCGAAGATCGCGTCCGAGAGCCAGTTCAAGAAGAACCAGGAGCAGGGCATCGACACGCTGCTCAACCTGCTCTACGTGCTGCTGTCGCTCTCGATCATCATCAGCCTCTTCGGCATCGTGAACACGCTCGTGCTGACCGTGTTCGAGCGGACGCGCGAGCTCGGGATGCTGCGCGCGGTCGGCATGACGCGCCGCCAGGTTCGCCGGATGATCCGGTACGAGAGCATCATCACAGCGCTCATCGGCGCCGCGCTCGGGATCCCGGTCGGCATCGTGCTCGCGGTGATGGTCGGGCAGGCGATCAAGTACCCGGCGTTCACGATTCCCGTCGGGACGCTCGTCGTCTTCGTCATCGCCGCCGTCCTCGCGGGGATCGTGGCCGCCATCTTCCCCGCCCGTCGGGCCGGGAGGCTGAACGTGCTCGCGGCACTGCAGTACGAGTAACACGCGCGTGTAACCCGGGACCCGAACCCTCCCGCCTTACCCACTGACGATCCTAGGTTCTCGGCCGTGACGTGTCCGTCACGACTTCGTCGAGGATCAGACGCCGACGCCGCTGCGGATGCCGAGCGCCGCCGGGATGCGGTCGACGGCGCGGTCGACGTCGTCGTCGCTCACGTCGATGTGCGTCACCGCGCGCATGACGCCGGGCCGCAGGAAGCCGAGCTGGACGCCCTCGCGCTCCACCCGCGCCTCGGCGTCGTCGTAGGAGAGGCCGAGCGGGGCGAGGTCGATGGCGACGAAGTTCGTCTCGGTCGCATCGACGTCGACCGGCAGCCCCGCATTGGCCAGCCCCTCGGCGAGCCGCCGCGCGCGGGCGTGATCCTCCGCGAGGCGCTCGACGTGATGGTCGACCGCGTAGAGCATGGCCGCTGCGAGAACACCCGACTGCCGGAGCGCTCCGCCGAAGCGGAACTTCTCCTCCCATGCGCGGTCGATGAGCTCCCGGCTGCCGGCGAGGACGGCGCCGAGGGGGCAACCGAGGCCCTTCGAGAAGCAGACGGTGACCGTGTCGGCGAGCGCGCCCCATGCTGACGGGGCGACACCGGCGGCGACGGACGCGTTGAAGAGCCGCGCCCCATCCAGATGGACGGCGATCCCGAGGTCGCGTGCGGCATCCACGGCCGCGGCGAGCTCGTCGACCGGCCAGACCCGGCCTCCCGAGCTCCGGTGTGTGTTCTCGAGCACGAGGACGCTCGCGTCGCGGCGGGACTCCGACCCCTCGGCGGCCGTGCGGATGGCCTCGATGCTCGGCCGCCCTGCCTCGGCCGAGAGTGGCTGTGTCATCAAGCCCGCGTGCACGGCCGGGCCGCCGAACTCGAACACGATGACGTGCGTGCGCTCCTCGGCGATGAGCAGGCCGCCGGGATGCGTGAGCAGCCGCAGCGCGATCTGGTTCGCCATCGTCGCAGTCGGGAGCAGCAGCGCCGCCTCGTGGCCGAGGATCTCCGCCATGCGCGACTGGAGCGCGTTCGTCGTCGGATCCTCCCGGAACTGCTCGTCGCCGACCTCGGCGGCGGCCATCGCGGCGCGCATGCCGGCCGTCGGCTTGGTGAGGGTGTCGGAGCGAAGGTCGATCACGACCCGAGACGGTACCGTGGCCGCATGGATCTCGGCCTGCTCGACACGACGCTGCGCGACCTCGGCGAGCCGGAATACCGCGCACGCCAGGTCTGGTCGTGGGCCGCGCGGGGTGCCACCGGCTACGAGGCGATGACCGATCTGCCGCGCGGGCTCCGCGACGCGCTCGCCGCCCGCGTCCCCTTCTCCACGTTGACCGTCGAGCTGCAGCGCGAAGCGCGCGACGGCACCGTGAAGGCCCTGTTCCGGACGGCCGACGGCCACCCGGCCGAGGCCGTGCTCATGCGGTATCGCGACGGGCGGCGCTCGCTCTGCCTCTCGTCGCAGTCCGGCTGCCCGCTCACCTGCACGTTCTGCGCGACGGGACAGATGGCGTTCGGACGCAACCTCTCGGCCATGGAGATCGTCGACCAGGCGCTCCACTTCCGGCGCATGACGACGGTCGACCACGCGGTGTTCATGGGTATGGGCGAGCCGATGATGAACCTGGACAACGTGCTGGCCGCATGCCGGCGCCTGCCGGACGTCGGCATCGGGA
>JAFALP010000382.1 GCA_019234175.1 Actinomycetota bacterium
CGTGATTGCCTGCTCGAGACCCGACGCCGCGGCCATCGTGTCGCGCAGCATCTCGGTCCACGAGGCGATGGCCTCGATGCGCAGGATCTCGGCGTCCGAGGACGACCGGTGTCCGAAGAGGGTGTGCCAGCTGCCGGCCAGGGCGGCGGCGAGGACGCCACCGACCGGCCAGCGGGTGAGGGCCGCAACCACGAGACCGACGCCGACCGCGATGGCGACCCGCTGCGCACCCCGCTGGTCCCTCCTGCGGTTGACGAGGCCGGCCGTCCGTCGCAACGCTCCCGACGACGACAACAACAACAACAACGACGACGACCGGAGTCCGAGCACGACGAGAACGGCGCCGAATCCACACCCCAAGCCGGCGAGGATCGAGAGTGCAGTCACGCGGCGCACCACCGCGTCACGCTCCCCACCATCCCTGCGGGCGGTCGAGATACGCCTCGTCGAAGCCGGCGCGTACCAGTTCGGCTATGCCGCGGATGGGTGAGCCGGGCACCGCCCTGCCATCCGGACCGGGCCGGAAGATCTCGTTGGAGATGACGAGCTTGTCGTCGGCGTCGACCACTTCGCGTATCGAGGAGACGAAGCGGCGACGGGTGCGGCCGCTGCGCCGCACCTCGTAGGACGAGTCGATGAACACCACGTAATCCACCGCTCCGGCGATGAGCAGATTGGTGGCGACGATGTCCAGCCGCTCGGGCGACTGGATCGCGTAGGACGCAATCCGCCGGAACACGCCATCGGACGAATTGGCGTGGATGGTGCAGAGGCTTCCGTCGTTGCCCTGAGACATGGCGTTGAGCAGGCTCAGGATCTCGTCGCCGAGGACCTCTCCGACGATCACCCGGTCGGGATCCATGCGCAGGCCGCGACGAACGAGCTCGGCCATGGAGACGGCTCCCTGGCCCTCGGTGTTCGCCTCACGTGCCTCGAGGGCGACGACGTCGGGGTGCGCCTCGGGGCACTGGTCCAGGCCCAACTCGAGGGTGTTCTCGATCGTGACGAGTCTTTCCGAAGCCGGAATCACGTCGGCGAGCGCTCGCAGCAACGTTGTCTTCCCGACCCCCGTCCCACCACCCACCACGATGTTGTTGCGGGTGTAGACGGCGGCAGCGAGAAAGCTCGCCAGCGCCTCGTCGATGGCTCCGAGCGCGATCAGGTCGTCCAACGTCACGGTCATGAACCGGTGGCGCCGGATCGAGAGTGTCGGCCGGGCCGACACCGCCATCACGGCCGACAGCCGACTTCCGTCGGGGAGACGCAGGTCGAGTTGAGGGCTGCCGGCGTCGAAGCGGCGTTCGCCGAGGCCCATGCGAGCGCCCATCGTGCGAATGAGCTCGATCATCTCTTCGTCGCTGGCCGCGATCGGCGCCTCACGCTCTTTGCGGCCGTCGGCACGGCGGATCCACACCACATCGCAGCCGTTTGCGTGTACGTCCGTAATCGATTCGTCCTCGAGCAGCCGCTGGAGGCCTGCCGCCGCGAACAGTGCGTCGTAGACCGCCTGGGCGAGCGCCTCTTCAGCCTCGAGGTTGAGGCGAGGGCGGCCATCTTCGATCCGCGTCTTGGCGAGGACCGACAGTTCCTCGTCGATGAGCTCAGCCGCGTAGGCCTGACGCGCCTCCTGCGTCAGCGCCGGACGGCCGGCGACGTCGTCGTCCTTGCGCCGGTCCGCCAGCGTGGCCGCCACACGTTCCCGGATCTGACGCACCAGGGCGAAGTTCGTGACCTCGGGCGTCGCCTGGATCACGGCGTCGGTCCGCTCAGCACAACCGCGCGGGCGATCTGGGGAACGCGGGCGACCTGGGGAACGCGGGCGACGCGAGCCACACCCGAGATCGCCGCGGCCATATCGCGGGCGGCCCGCACGAGCGCCGTCCGGCTGAGAGCTGAGGCGCTGCCAGGCTGCCCGTTGAGCATGGCGGCCGCCCGGTCGTCGCGGGGCAGCACGCCGATGACCTTTACGCCGACAGCCGCTTCCACTTCGGCCGCCGAGTACGGCCGATCGGCGGTGAGGACGATGCCGGTCGGCGCGTCGGACACCGGCGCCACCGGCGCCGCGAGGCGAGCACGCAGATGGGCGACGCCCTCGAGCGTGGGACGAGCAGCGAGGACGACGACGGTGGCGTGGCCCGCCAGCTCGAGTATGGGCGAGCCGGGCTCGAGCCGGCCGCAATCCGCGATCACGTCGGTGTCGGGGAGGGCGGCCAGAACCGGCCCCAGGTGCTCCCACAGATGACCGAGCGCATGCCCCTGTTGCGCCGACGCCGGGCCCACGAGCACCGGGACGCCCCCGGAAAGCGTCTGCGCATTGCTCCACACCTCCTCGGGCGAAAGGGCGTGACGGAACGCGGCGCCGAGCTGCACGATTCCCGGATCAGGCGCCAGCGCGAACCGAGCGGCCAGCTCGCCGCCCGCCGGATCCAGCTCGGCGAACAGCACCTTGCGGTCGCGGGGCCACACGCTCGCCACGGCCAGTGCAGCTGTCGACGCCCCGCCGGCACCCTTCACGCCGACCCAGGCGACGAGGCTCACGACCCCGACTGGAGCACGAGGGTGATCTGGCTGACGCTGGCTGCGGCGGCGACAGCTGGGGCGTCGGCCTCGTCGACGAGGATCGACACCGACGTGTTGTCGCTGCTGCGGTCCGCCCCGTCGACG
>JAFALP010000302.1 GCA_019234175.1 Actinomycetota bacterium
AGCGCCCGGTGCTCGGCGTCTGCCTCGGCGTGCAGCTCCTCGCGCGCGCCGCCGGAGCGCAGGTGCGGTGCCTCGACGAGCCCGAGATCGGCTGGACCGACGTCGAGCTCACCGACGCGGGCCTCGAGGATCCTGTCCTCTCGTCCATGCCCGAGAGGTTCTCCGGGCTCGTCTGGCACCACTACACGTACGACGTGCCCGACGGTGCGGTCGAGCTCGCCCGCACCGCCCGCACGTCGCAGGGATTCCGCCTCGGCGACGCATGCTGGGGCGTGCAGTTCCATCCCGAAGTGACCGGGCTGCAGCTCGAGCGCTGGATCGACGACTTCGACGACCCGCCGCCGGATCCGGACCGCCTGCGCGCCGAGATCCCCACGCACATCGGGACCTGGAACACGCTCGGGCGGACGCTGTGCTCGGCGTTCCTCGACGCCGCCGAGCGCGTGTGCGCGCGTGCCGCTTGACGCACTCGGGCTCGCGCTCGGCGCGGCCGTCCTCCACGCGGGCTGGAATGTCCTCCTGCGCGGATCCCGGGACATCGAAGCGGCGACGGCGGCGACGCTGTCGCTCGGCCTCATCCTGTTCGCGCCGGTCGCGGTCGCGACATGGCACGTGCACGCGGCTGCATGGCCGTACGTCGCCGCGTCGTCGGCGCTCGAGACGGCGTACTTCTTCCTGCTCGTCGGCGCATACCGCCTGCGTGAGCTCTCGGTCGTCTATCCGGTCGCGCGCGGCTCGGCGCCCGTCCTCGTCCTGCTCGGAAGCGCCGTCGTCCTCGGGCGGACCGTGTCGACGGGCGAGGCGGCCGGCGTCTGCCTCGTCGCCGCGGGCGTGCTGCTCGTGCGCGGGCTCGCGCACGGCGCCAGCGGGATCGCGGCCGGTCTCGCCATCGGCGTGACCATCGCCGCGTACACGCTCGTGGACAAGGACGGCGTGAAGCACGCGTCACCGCTGCCGTATCTCGAGCTCGTGCTCGTGCTCCCGGCCGTCGCGTCGGTCGCGTACGTGCTCGCGCGGCGCGGCGTCGCGCCACTGCGCGCGCAGCCGCGCGTGCGCATCCTCGTGTCGTCGGTGGCCTCCTTCGCCGCGTACCTGCTCGTGCTCGCGGCGCTGCGCCTCGCGCCCGCACCAGCCGTGTCGGCGGTGCGCGAGACCGGCGTGGTCGTCGCCGCCGTCCTCGCTGCTGTGTTCCTCAAGGAACGCGTGACGCGGGTCCGGCTGCTCGGCGCAATCGGCGTCGCCGCCGGCGTCGCGCTGCTCGCGCTCTCCTAGCGCTCGAGCGGGAGCTCGGCGTGGCGCGACCATTCGTGCCACGAGCCGGCGTAGTTGCGCGCGTCGTAGCCGGCGCTGCGCAGCGCGAGCGTCGCGAGCGCGGAGCGCGAGCCGGAGTGGCAGTACGCCACCACCTCCGCGCCTTCCGGCAACCCGACGAGATCGCGGATGCGCTCCGGCGACTCCGGCACGCCGGGGGCGGCGTAGAGCTCGCCCACCTCGACGTGCTTCGCGCCCGGGATGTGCCCCTGGCGCGGGTCGCAGGCGCTTCCGCCGCGTCCGGTGAACTCGTCGTCGCGGCGCACGTCGAGGATCGTGAGCGCGGAGTCGTCGAGGCGCGAGGCGAGCTCGCTCCGTGTCGGCAGCGCATGCGGATTCGGCTCGAGGTCGGCCTCGCGCACGGGCGTCAGCTCGTACGGGCCCGTCTCGACCTCGCCCGTCCACCCCGCCATGCCGCCGAGCAGGATGGCGACGCGCCGGTGCCCGGCCAGCTCGGCGAGCTGCGCCGCCGGCATTGCGCCGACGCCGTCACCGCGATCGACGAGCACGAGCCGCTCCCGTCCGGTGATGCCGTGGCGCCGAAGGCGCAGGACGATCTCCTGTGCGAGCTCTGCGACGGACGCGTCGTCCGCCGACGGCGGCGGCGAGCCGAGCACCAGCGGCCGCGACCCCGGGATGTGCCCGCGCGTGTGCGCGTTCGGCCCGCGGACGTCGCCGACGACGAGGTCGTCGTCCCCGAGGTGCGCGGCGAGCCACTCCGCGTCGACGACGGACGGAAGCTCAGAGACGTGCGACAAGATGCTCCTCCTCGGCGACGGCGGGGCGGTCGAGCAGCCGCGTGAGCCACCCTTCGATCGCAGGATAGGCGTCGAGCTCGACCCCGAGCAGCGTGCGCGCGCGCAGCACCCACGGGACGTAGGCGATGTCCGCGAGCCCGTACGACGAGCCGCCGAGCCAGGGCCGCTCCTCGAGCGCGGCGTCGAGGCGGGCGAGTTGCTCGGCGTAGAGGACGTCGGCTCCGTCCTCGCCGCGGCGGAGCGCGTAGTAGGGCTTCGTGAACTCGTCGTGCCGGAAGATGCACAACCGTGCGAGCGCGCGCTCGGCCGGGTCGGCGGCGAGCAGCGGCGGATCGGGATAGCGCTCCTCGAGGTACTCCATGATCACGGCCGACTCGGGGAGCGTCCACGCATCCTCCTCGATGACGGGGACGCGCCCGGTGGAGTTCTTCTCGTAGATCCAAGCCGGACGGTCGTCGAGCTGGATGTCCACCGTCTCCACCTCGACGTCCTTCTCCGCGAGCGCGATGCGAACGCGCGCGCAGTACGGGCAACGCGCCGCGTCGTAGAGCGTGATCATGGCTGCACGCCGATCACGGCCGCGAGCTGCTCGTACAGCTCCTGCGCCGGCGGGAGCTCCGACGCTGACGTCGCCGTCTTCGCGACCTCGCGCACGCGATGCGGGTCGGCGCCGGTGAGCCGCGCGAGCACCGTTGCATTCGCGCCCATCGCGTAGACGTCGCCGGGCGGAAGCTCGCCGTAGAACTCGGGGACGGAGAGGTACTCGTCCACGTCGGAGCCGCGGTCGTAGAGGTTGTAGCGCACGACTGCGCCTCGCTCGACGCCGAGCGCAAGGGTCACGCCGGCGGTCGTGTAGGAGAGCTCGCGCGCGAGGGTCTTCAGCCGCTCCGGATCGGCGTCGGTCGAATCCGAGCGCACCCGGACCCAGCCGCCTGCGACGGCGAGGTCGGGATCGGAGCGCAGCACCTTCGCCGCCTCGCGCCGCACCTTCTCGACGTCGTCCGTCTGGACGTGCACGGCGCCGAAGGTCGGGCCCTCCGACGTCGCGGAGAGGAGCGCGTCGACCGGAGCTGCGAGCAGGCGCTCGACGGCGGCGAAGCCCAGGTGGTCGTAGAGCCGCCGCGCCGCCGCGTTCTTCTCCAGCACCTGGAGCGCGAGTGTCTGCGCGCCCTGCGCCTTCACGTATTCGGCCGCAGCGCGAACGAGCTCCGTGCCGGTTCCAACCCCTCGCGCCGGCGGGCGAACGTAGAGAAGGTCGAGGAGCCAGGCGCGGTCGCTCTTCCGAATGAGCGCCGCGATGCCGACGTCGTCGGCGAGCAGGACGGCGTCGTACGGGCCCGCCTCCTGGTCGTCGGGCCAGAGCTCGTCGGGAACCTCGCGCGCGAACTCCTCCTCCATGGCGTGGACGAGCGCGGCGTCTGCGTCGGTCGCTTCCTTGATCACGGGATGCGCTGGGAGAGAAGGAGGTAGTGAGCCGTCAGATTCTCGAAGGGATGGAACCGTGCGCCCGCCGCGCGCACGTCGAGGTCACCATAGAGCGCGGCCACCGCCTTGCGCAGCGCGAGGTCGCCCCACGGCCAGGCGTTCGGCCGCGCGAGGTAGCGCGCGAGGAACCATTCCGCCGTCCATTCGCCGATGCCGTGAAGCGCGACGAGCCGCGCGCGTACCTCGTCGTCGGTGAGCGTGGCGAGCGCGTGCAGGTCGATGCCGGCGTGCGCGAGGCCGACGACGAACGCCGCCTTGCTGCGCGAGAAGCCGAGCGCGGTCAGCTCCTCCTCCCTCGCGGCGGCGATGCGCTCGCGCGTCGGGAACGACCACACGTCCCCGACGCGGACGCCGAAGCGCTCCACGAGCCGGTTGCGCATCGCGAGGGCGGAGAAGAGCGACACCTGCTGCGCCGCGATCGCGCCGACGAGCATCTCGAACGGGTCGGGCGCGAGCGAGGGCCGGTAGCCGGCGAGGCGCGCGACGACCTCCGCGAGCACGTCGTCGTGCGCGGCCCACTCGTAGAACGGCGGCAGGTCGAAGGCGAGCCCGAGGAGCGCGTGCACGACCGGCTCGGTCCCCTCGTCGAGCGGGTCGACGTCGACGCCGCCGGGCGCGGGCTCGATGCGCATCTCGCGGCCGCCGACGGCGCGGAGGAGCCCGCCCTCGTGCCAGAGCGACACGCGGTCGGGGCCGAAGACCCGGAACCGCTCCGTCGTGAGGGCGAAGTCGAACGGCCCGGGCACGGAGAGGTGTGCCACGCCCGGACCGTATCGACCGACTAGACCCCCTAGCGGGCCCGCTGGGCGATGCGAGCTCGGCCCCGAGCATCCTCCCGCCGCGTAAGAGGAAGGCACGGCGAGCGTAAGGCGGACGTAAATCAGCCCGGCAGGCGCCAGACGCGGAACAGCTCGCTCTCGTGGAGCGGCTCCAGCTCCGGGAACGGCAGCGCCGCCGGCTCCTGCGGCACGCGCGCGGCGAGGCACAGCAGCCGCTCGTCTCGGGACTCGCGCAGGTACGCGATCCCGTCGTCGGCGACGCGCACCCAGCGCAGCCCGCCGTGCGCGAGTGCAGGGCTCGAGCGGCGGAGCGCGATCAGCGCGCGATACGCGGCGAGGAGCTCCGCGTCCCACGATTCCGGGTCCTCCCACGGCATCGTCCGGCGCGCGTCCTCGCCCCACGAGCCCTCGAGCCCGACCTCGTCGCCTGCGAAGACCATGGGCACGCCGGGCATCGTCATCTGCAGGCCGATTCCCGCAATGTGCTTCGCACGCGATGCGGTCACCGTGCGGAAACGCGCGGTGTCGTGGCTGTCGAGCAGCGTCCACGAGTTGGCGACGGCATCCCACGGCACGCCCGCGCGGAACGACTGCATGACCGCGACCGCCTCCGTCCCGGAGTAGTTCGGCGCCGGCGTCCGCGAGAACACCTCCTCCGTCTGCGTGCCGCCGTGCAGCCACCACCATGCCGGCCGGAGGAAGCCGGCGTAGTTCATGACGCCGTGCCACCCGCGTCCGTCGAGGTCGGGGCGGAAGTCGTGCCCGTGCTCGGCGACGAGCAGCTTGTCGCCGACGAGACGGCGCGCGAGCGAAGCGACATCGTGGTTCACGTCCAGCAGGCCGTTGCGGCCGACCATGTTGGCGACGTCGACGCGCCAGCCGTCGAGCCCTGCTTCGAGCCAATGCTCGAACACGTGCGCCATCCGCCGCCGCAGGTCCGGCGATCCCCAGTTCAGCGTGGGGAGCGAGTCGACGCCGAGCCAGCACGCGTACCCGTGCGGCGGCGAGCCGTCGAAGAAGAAGAGCTCCCGCTCGGGCGAGGACGGGTCGGCGAGCGCGCGCCGGAACCACTCGTGACCGGCGCCGCAGTGGTTCATCGTCAGGTCGCCGAGCACACGGATGTCGCGCGCGTGCGCCGCGCCGAGCAGCGAGCGGAATGCGTCGTCCCCGCCGAGCAGCGGATCGACATGCTCGAAGCTCGACGCGTCGTACCGGTGCGTGCTCCCCGCCGGGAAGATCGGCGTGAGGTAGATCGCGTTCGCGCCGAGGCCGGAGATGTGGTCGAGGTGCGCCTCGATGCCGGCGAGGTCGCCGCCGAAGAATTCGAACGGCGTGGTCGGGCCGCGTCCCTCCGGGAGCGCGTCCCACGGACGCGGCACCGCCCATGACGGCAGCTCATGCGCGGCGCCCGACGACGCGAACCGGTCGGGGAAGATCTCGTACACCACCGAGCGCACGTGCCAGGGCGGCGCCGGCCGTCCGAGCGCGAGGACGAAGTCGTCGGCGCCGGGGACGTCGTGGTCGTGAATCCCGGTGCCGTTGACCCAGCGCGTGCCGACGTCGACGAGCCAGCGATAGCGCTGCACGGCGTTCTGCATCGGTAGCTCGGCGCGCCACCATCGCTCGCCGGCCGACTCCTCGTCGACGACGGCCTCGACCGTGCGCGGCTCGCCGTCGAGGACGTAGCGCAGCCAGACGCGCGCAGCCTGGTCGCGCGGAGCGCGCAGGCGGAGGACGGCGTCGGCGCCGGGCTCCTCCGGCCGCTCCAAGACGTACAGCTCGGAGCCGTCGTGGTGCGGCTCCGACAGCACCTAGAAGTGCGAGGTGAGGCCGGCGCCGCTCGCATCCTCGACGTCGGCGGGCGACTCCGCGTTGTCGTACCAGGAGCGCCAGTACTTCCCGTCGTCGAGGCCCTGCGCGAAGCGCGAGAGCTTCAAGGGGTGGAACGTGTCGCACATGACCGCGAGCTCGTGCGTCTCGTGCAGGCCGATGCTCTTCTCCGCAAGCCCCGGCTGCGGCCCGTGCGGCAGGCCGGACGGATGCAGCGTGATCGATCCCACCTCGACGCCCTTGCGCGAGCCGAAGTTGCCGGAGACGTAATAGATCATCTCCTCCGACTGCAGGTTCGAGTGGTGGTACGGGATCGGAATCGCGTTCGGGTCGAAGTCGAGCTTGCGCGGACAGAACGAGCAGATGACGAAGTTCTGCCCCTGGAACGTCTGGTGCGAGGGCGGCGGCTGATGGATGCGCCCCGTGATCGGCTCGAAGTCGTGGATCGAGAACGTCCACGGATAGAGGTAGCCGTCCCACCCGACGACGTCGAACGGGTGGTAGTCGACCATGTACGTCTGGTAGCCGCCGCGCACGCGCACCTTGACGGGGAACTCGCCCGTCTCGCGCACGGTGTGCAGCTCCGTGGGTGGATGGATGTCGCGGTGGTAGTACGGCGCGCCTTCCATGATCTGCCCGTAGTGGTTGCGGTAGCGCCGCGGGATCTCGACGAGGCCCGGCGTCTCGAACACGAGATAGCGCTGCGGGCCGCTCGGATCGAAGCGGTAGGTCGTCCCGCGCGGGATGACGATGTAGTCGCCCTCCTTGTACGGGACGTCGCCGAAGATCGTCTCCAGCGTCCCGGATCCCTCGTGCACGAAGACGACCTCGTCGCCCTCGCCGTTGCGGAAGAAGTAGTGCATGCGCCCCGCGGGGCGGCACAGGGAGATCTCGACGTCGTCGTTCCACATGAGCAGGCGGCGGCCGGTGATCTCGTCGCCCTCCGGCTCGGTGTCGAACGTCTTGAAGTGCCGGTGGCCGTGCTGCTCCGGGACCCACTCCTCGCGCACGATTGGCTCGAAGCCGGCCTGCTTCACCACCCGGCACGGGGACTGCAGGTGGTACAGGATGGACTCGTTGCCGGTGAAGCCCTCGAGGCCCATGACCTCTTCGGTGAGGAGCGTCCCGTTGTCCCGGAACTGCACGTGCCGCTTGCGCGGGACGTCGCCGAGACGCTGGTAGAACGGCATGGCGACAGGTTACTGAAGCGCCAGCGCGGCGATTCGCCGTCCCACCGCGGGCGCGAACTTGAAGCCGTGGCCCGAGCACGCGGAGCCGACGACGACGCGACCGCGACGCTCGAGCACGAAGTCGTGGTCGGGTGTCGTCGTGTACACGCAGGTGTCCGCCTCGACCGGATCGGGATCGACGCCGGGGAAGCGCGCGGCGACCCACGCGGCGATCCGCTCGACGATGGCGGGATCCGGCTCCGCCGGCTCGTCGGGATCCGACTCCGGCCCCGCGTGGTGCGCGCCGGCCTTGAGGCCGTGCAGCGGGTCGTGCAGCGCGTACATGTCGTGCCCGCCGCCGGCGCCGATGTCGACGACCGAGGGCAGCGGCGGCCCGTCGCTGCGGAAGTACGCGACCGTCTCCCGCGTGACGCGCACGTCGATGTCGTCGACGAGCCTGCCGACCCAGGCGCCGGCGGTGACGACGACCGCGTCCGCGTCGACGTCGTCGAGCGACTCCACGCGCGTGTTCGCCTCCACCTCGATGCCGTCGAGGAACGCGCGGCGCGCCCGGTCGGCGAGCACGATGCCGGCGTCGCCGACCTGCACGGCGGTCCATCCCGACGGAACCGCGACGCCCTCGATCTCGGTCGGAAGCGTGTAGGCGATGCCGCACTCGTCCAGCGCGCGTGCGGAGGTCAGCGACGGCTCGGGTGCGAGCTCGACGAGCCCGTACAGCTCGAGGAGCGTCGGGTCGAGGTCGTTCCAGCCGGCATACGCCTCCTGCGCGAAGCGGATCCACGCCGGGTCGGGATAGGCGAGCCGGAAGATCCGCGAGCGGCCGTGGCTCGAGCCGCGCGTGTTGTCGAGGTCGAACTGCTCGTACACGGTGACGTCTGCGCCGCCTTCGTGCAGCGCCCACGCCGCCGCGCAGCCCATGACACCCGCGCCGACGACGGCGACATGGGTCACGCGACGAGGAGGTCGCCGGAATGGAGCGTCGTGTTCGCAGCCGCGATCTCGAGCATGCGCTCCCAGTCTGCAGTAGCGGGGACGCCTTCGTCGGGTGTGGTTACGACCGGCCCCAGCACGAGCGCGAAGTCGCGTGACTTCGTGCCCGGCAAGGCGGGTGCGGTCCACTCGGCGAGCGGCGTGAAGCCGGCGATGCGCCCGTCGGAGTCGACGATCGCCGCCGTGCGCTCGACGGCGACGATCTCTGCAGCACCCTTCGGGAGAGGCACGCGGTCGCCGGGCGAGCGGATCGCCGCCGGGTTGGAGAACACGAAGTCGTCGCCGTCGAAGATGCGCACCGACGGCGGATGCAGCACGGGCGCCCGGAAGACGACGTCCGCGAGCGGATAGACGGCATGCTCGCGTGCCTGGCCGCCGCCGCTGAAGAACGCCTGCAGCGTTTGCGCGGCGAGTTGCACCACACGGTCGCCGTCCAGCCGGCCGGGCCATCCCCGCTCCAGCACGACGTCCTTCGGCGAGAACATGACGAGCTTCATTCCCCGGGCTCCGTGTGCACGAGCACGTCGGCGATCTCGGGCAGCGCGCGCCGGATGCGCTCCTCGATCTCGCTCGCGCGCGCGTGAGCGTCGATCAGCGCGCGGCCCGCGCCGAGCCGGAGGGTCAGGTAGGCGACGAGTCCTTCGTCCGTGTCGAGGAACCGGAGCTCGTGCGGCTCGAGCCCGACGACCTCGCGCACGATCGAGCGCACGGTCGCCGCGTCGCCGGCGACCTCGGCCGCGCCGGCCTCTTCCGTGAGCGGCTCGAGGTGCGTGCGGATCGACTGGGCCTCCGGCACCGCGTCTGCGATGGCGCGCTCGACCTCCTCCGCGATCCCGTGCGCCTCTTCGAGCGAGAGGTCGCCGGGCAGCTTCAGGTGAAGCGAGAGCTCCGTGCACCCGTCCACGGACAGGACGCTGACGTTGTGCACCTCGCGCACGCGCGGGACGGCGAGCGCCGCCGCGTGCGCACGCTCGCGCACGGCCGCCTCCGACTCGATCGGCTCGACGTGCACGACCACGTCGGTCTCCGGCACCGCTCCCTGCACAGCCCGCTCGACAGCGTCCGCGGCGGCGTGCCCCTGGCCGACCGCCGCGTCCGGCGACACGCCGATGACGACGTCGGCGAAGTGGCGCCCCGCCGCCTGCCGCATGCGCAGGCGGCGCAGCGCGACGTCCGGGAGCGCGACGATCGCACCCCGCGCCGCCGCCTCGGCCGCGAGCGGAGCCCGGTCCATGAGGACGTCGACGTTGCCCCGGATGAGCCGTGCGGCCGCGCCGAGGACGAGCACGGCGACGAACAGCGCCGCGACCGCGTCGCCGTCGGGGTGCCCGGCCCTCGCGAGCAGGAGGCCGGCGAGCACCGCGAGCGAGCCGACGAGGTCGCCCGCGAAGTG
>JAFALP010000125.1 GCA_019234175.1 Actinomycetota bacterium
CGAAGATGTTGAAGAACAAGCGGGCCGCGAGGGTCGCCGGCCGTGCCAGCTCCTCGAGCGTGTTGATCGGAATCAGCGGCCAGAACGGCTTCGCGAGGTGTGCGAAGTAGCGCACGCCGAACTTGCGGATCGCGACGACTTGGATCATGAAGAAGATCAGCAGCGCGTACGGGACCGTCGTGTTCAGGTCTGCCGTCGGCGAGCCGCCGAACGGCAGGCCGAGCGCCTTGAACGGGAACAGCCCGAACTGGTTCATCACGAACAGATAGATGAACAGCGCGATGAAGAACGGCACGAACGGCTCGCCGGCGCGGCCGAGCGTTCCGTGCACGAGGTCGGCGATGTAGTTGACGATCCCCTCGAACACGGTCTGGCGCTTCGTCACCTTCGGCGAGCGATAGCTGTTCCCGACCCACGCCAAAAACGCCAGCGTGACGACCATGGCGAGCCAGGTCGTCAGCACGGTGTCAGCGTGGATCGTTCCGAGGATCGGAACGTGCCACAGGCTGTGCGAGCCGATCTCTTCCTTCAACTCAACTCGTTCTGACGGCGCGACCGACGCTCACCGCGTTGATCGCGAGGGGCATGAAAAATCCGAAAAAGTAGGTGACGAGGCTCCACCACGGGCCGGCCCGCGCGAATCCCACCGGTACTATAGCGAACACGAAGATTCGTAAGACACTACTAAAGACGAAGAACCCGACGCTGCGGTGGTCGACGAGGCGCTCGCCGGAGCGCATCGAGAGGAGCGCGTTCGCGATCCCGCAGATGGCCCCGAACCCGAGAGCGGCGGCCGCCACGGGCGACCGCGTCGCGACGACCAGGCTCGCCGGCACGGCGACGACCACGGACCACACGACCATCGACCGCTTGCGCTCGTAATACGCGCGCAAATCCGCCGCTGCCGCGGCCTCCGAGTTTGGGCCGCCGGCGGTCGAACCCTGCTCGGGCTCCATCGGCGCCGGCCCGCTAGGCCACGCGCGCGCGAAACTCGTCCGGCCGCGCGCCGTCGCGTAGCCGGGCGAGCAGCCAGGCCACGATCCGCGGCCCGGCGTGGCCGTCGCCGTAGGGGTTGCTGGCCCGGGCCATCCGCGCGTAGGCGACCTGATCGGTCAGCAGGGTGCGGGCCGCCGTGACGATCCGGCCCGTGTCGGCCCCGACCAGGAGCAGCGTCCCGGCCTCGATCCCCTCCGGCCGCTCGGTCTCGTCGCGCATGACGAGGACCGGCTTGCCGAGGCACGGCGCCTCCTCTTGCAGCCCGCCGCTGTCGGTCAGGACGAACGCGCTGCGCGTGATTGCAGCGACCGTGTCGTCGTAGCGCATCGGCGCGACGAGCCGCACGCCTGGGACGCCGTCGAGCACGTCGTGCGCGACCGGCGCGACCTGCGGCGAGGGGTGAACCGGCCACAGAATCTGCGGCCGCTCGGGCAGGCGCGCGATCATTTCCACCGCTTCGCAGATGTGCGGCATCGCGGCGTGGTTCTCGCGGCGGTGAGCGGTCATAAAAATGAAGGGACGCGCCGGATCGAGCGCGTCGAGCTCGGCGTATCCGCCCGGCTTGCGGCTGGCGGCCAGGAAGGCGTCGACGACGGTATTGCCGGTCACGAAGATGTCGCCGGGCCGCGCGTTCTCCGCGAGCAGATTCAGCCGAGCTTGAGCCGTCGGCGCAAAGTGGTACTCGGCGATGCGACCGGTCAGACGGCGATTGAGCTCCTCGGGATACGGCTCCCAGTGCGTCGACGTTCGCAGGCCGGCCTCGACGTGGCCGACAGGAATCTTGGCGTAGAACGCCGCGAGCGCGGCGGCGGTGCTCGTCGTCGTGTCGCCGTGGACGAGAACCACGTCCGGACTTGCCTCGGCGAGAACGCCTTCCATCCCCGCGAGCACGCGCGTCGTGATCTCGGTCAGCGTTTGGCCTTCCTGCATCACGTTGAGATCGAAGTCCGGGACGATCGAGAAGATCGCGAGGAGCTCGTCGAGCATCTCGCGGTGCTGCGCCGTAACGCAGACGAGCGACTCGATCGCTGGGGCCGTCGCGGCGAGCGTGGCGACGACCGGCGCCATTTTGATCGTGTCCGGCCGCGTGCCGAACACGCTCATCACGCGCAGCGGCGCGACGTTAGAGGAGTTTTGCAGCGCGGAACGGACCGCCGATTGCGCCGGAGAGCACGACCGCCGTCGCGCCCAAGATGAAACAAACGGCGTAGATCAGCAAGACGGCCTGACGAACGTTCAAACCGAAGCGAAACACGAGCTGGTGGTGGAAGTGGCCGCGATCCGCTTCGCTGAGCCGTTGCCCGGCACGGGTTCGGCGGACGATCGTCGCCGCGGTGTCGGCGATTGGAAGCGCCAGCACGAGCAGCGGCAAGAGCAAGCTAATCGTGACGGTTTGCTTCGTATCGCCGATCACGGATGCCGCAGCGAAGATGAAACCGATGAAGAGCGCGCCAGAGTCGCCTAAGATGATCCGCGCCGGATTGAAATTGTAAGGAAGGAAGCCTATTACCGCGCCGACGAGCGCGATCATCACGATCGCGACGACCCCATGCCCTTTCGTGACGGCAATGAGGAAGAGGGACGCCCCGGAAATCGCCGCCACACCGGCCAGCAGCCCGTCGAGGCCGTCGATGAAGTTGATCGCGTTCATCATTCCGAGATACCAGGCCAGCGTCAGCGGGATCGCCACCCAGAGCGGAAAGTCGACCCAGTGATGGTGCCCGAGCCC
>JAFALP010000162.1 GCA_019234175.1 Actinomycetota bacterium
CGATGTGGAGCTGGCCATGTTGTCGCTGATGTGGTCGGAGCACTGCGCCTATAAGCACTCGCACAAACTGCTGCGCCGGCTGCCCACCCAGGGCCCGCACGTGCTGATGGGGCCGGGCGAGAACGCCGGGGTGGTGGACGTCGGATCGGGCCTGGCGCTGGCCTTCAAGGTCGAGTCGCACAACCACCCCAGCGCGGTCGAGCCGTTCCAGGGCGCCGCCACCGGCGTCGGCGGGATCCTGCGCGACATCGTCGCCATGGGCGCGCGGCCGATCGCGCTCCTCGACGGCCTGTGGTTCGGCGAGGACGGCCACGACTTCGACCGCGCCGTCGGCGGCATCGGCCACTACGGGAACTGCGTCGGCGTGCCCAACGTGGGCGGCGAGACGGTGTGGCACCAGGCGTATCGCGGCAATTGCCTCGTCAACGCGATGTGCGTCGGACTGCTCGACGCGCGGCTGCTGCAGTCGGCGAAGGCACACGGCGCCGGCAACGTCGTGGTCCTCTTCGGCGCGACGACGGGCCGCGACGGCATCGGCGGCGCCTCCGTGCTCGCGAGCCAGGAGCTCGGCGAGGACGACGCGGACAAGCGGCCGTCGGTGCAGGTCGGCGATCCGTTCACGGGCAAGAAGCTCATCGAGGTCTCCGTCGAGCTCGTCGAGTCCGGCCTCGTCGAGTCGCTGCAGGACTGCGGCGCCGCCGGGCTTGCATCCGCGCTGAGCGAGATGGCCTCCGAGGGCGCGGGCATCGACGTGCACCTCGACCGTGTGCCGTTGCGCGAAGAGGGCATGGAGCCGTGGGAGATCATGATCTCGGAGTCGCAGGAACGGATGGTCGCGATCGTGCGGCCGCAGATGCTCGCGTCGGTGCGCGCGCTCTGCGCGAAGTGGGAGCTGCACTGCGCCGACATCGGCTCCGTCACCGACTCGGGGGCGCTGCGCGTGCTGCACGGCGGCGACCAGGTCGGCGACATCCCCGCGCGGCTGCTCACCGACGAGTGCCCGCGCTACGAGGTGGAGCAGCGGAAGCCCGACTCCTGGGTGATGCCGAAGAAGCTCGGCCGGAAGGCGCCGGCCCGGGCGGTCGTCGAGCAGTACGACCAGCTCGTCGGCTCGCGCACGGTACGCCGCCCGGGCATGGACGCGACGGTGCTCCGCCTGCGCCCGTCGCTGCGCGGCGTGGCCGTGTCGCTCCAGGGTCCGCGACCGGGCGAGACCGATCCGTTCGCGGCAGGCGTGCAGGCCGTGCTCGGCGCCGCGCGCAACGTCGCGTGCGCGGGCGGCGAGCCGATCGGCCTCACCGACTGCCTCAACTTCGGCAATCCCGAGAAGGCGGAGATCGGCTACGAGCTCGCGCAGGCGATCGAGGGCATCGCCCAGGCGGCGGAGGCGCTCGGCATCCCCGTCGTGTCCGGGAACGTGTCGCTCTACAACGAGACGGACGGGACGCCGATCCCGCCCACGCCGGTCGTCGGCTGCGTCGGGCTCGTCCCGGACGTGCGCGCCGTCCCGTCCGGCTGGCAGCGCGGCGACGCCGTGCTGCTCGTCGCGACGGACGAGAGCATCGAGGGCGAGGCTGCGCTCATCCGGTTCCTGTACGGCGCGGCGCCGGTGCTCACGCTCTGCCACGACGTCGGCACCGGCGGCGTCGCGGCCGCGCTCCGGGAGGCCGAACGCTGGAGCGGACGGACGGCGGACGTCGACGTCCCGCGCGAGCCGGTCGCAGGCGCGGCCGTTCTCGCGTGCGCGCCGTCCGAGGTCGCTCGCCTGGGTGACGTCGTCCAGATCGGGACGGTGCGCTGATGTGCGGCGTGTTCGGCGTGTACGCACCCGACCGCGACGTCGCGCGGCTGACGTACTTCGGCCTCTTCTCGCTCCAGCATCGCGGGCAGGAGTCGGCCGGCATCGCCGTGTCCGAGCAGGGCCGGCTGACGGCGCTGCGCGACCTCGGCCTCGTCACACAGGTGTTCGACGAGCAGAAGCTGCACGGCCTCCAAGGACAGGTCGCGATCGGGCACACGCGGTACTCGACGACGGGGTCGTCGCAATGGGCGAACGCGCAGCCGCTCGTCCAGCACGGACGCGCGCGCACGGTCGCGCTCGGTCACAACGGCAACCTCGTCAACGCCGACACGCTGCGCGAGGAGCTGCGCGCCGACGGCGTGACGCTGCACGGGAGCTCCGACAGCGAGGTGATCGCGGCGCTGATCGCGAACTCGGACCTCCCCCTCGGCGAGGCGGTCGCCGCGGCGATGCGCCGGCTCGAGGGCGCGTACTCGGTCGTCGCGCTCTCGGAGGGCACGCTCGTCGCGTTCCGCGACCCGCACGGCTTCCGGCCGCTCGCGCTCGGCCGTCTACACGACGACTGGGTGGTCGCGTCCGAAACGTGCGCATTCGACCTGGTCGGCGCAGACCTCGTCCGCGAGGTCGACCGGGGCGAGGTCGTGCTCGTCGACGGCGACGGCATGCGCTCGACGCGTGCGATGGAGCCGCCGGACACCGGTGCCCTCTGCGTCTTCGAGTTCTTCTACCTCGCCCGGCCCGACACGCGGCTGGCCGGCATCGAAGTGCACGGCGCGCGAGTGCGCATGGGCGAGCGGCTCGCGCAGGAGGCGCCTGCGGACGTCGACCTCGTTATGCCCATCCCCGACTCCGGCACGCCTGCGGCGATCGGCTTCTCGCGTGCGCTCGGGATCCCGTTCAGCGAGGGCCTCATCAAGAACCGCTACATCGGGCGCACGTTCATCCAGCCGGACCAGGAGCTGCGGCAGCTCGGCGTGCGGTTGAAGTTCAACCCGCTCGACGAGGTCGCGGGCAAGCGAGTCGTCGTCGTCGACGACTCGATCGTGCGCGGGAACACGACGC
>JAFALP010000365.1 GCA_019234175.1 Actinomycetota bacterium
ACGCGCCACCGTACCGCCGAGCGCGTCGCGAAGCAGACGGGCGCCCTCGTCGTCTCGGTCTCGCAGCAACGCGAGACGGTGACGGTCTTCGTCGGCCATGCGCGGTATCAGCTCGACCCGGTCGCCGACGTGCTCGCGAAGACGAACCAGGCGCTCGGGACGCTCGAGACGTACCGACAGCGCCTCGAGCAGGTGCTGACGCGGCTGACGGCGCTCGAGTTCCAGAATGCGGTCGTCCTCGACGACGTGCTCGTCGTCCTCCAGCGCGCCGAGGCGACGGCGCGGATGGCCGAGCGGATCACCCGCGACACCGTCGAGCTCGGGAGCGAGGGCCGCCTGATCCGGCTCCAGCTCGAGGAGCTCGTCGGCGACGTCCCTGGCGAGCGCGACGCGCTCGTGCGCGACTACCACCACGCCGGCCCGGGCGACGAGGCGACGCGCGCATTGGCGCGCCTGAGCGAGTTCACGTACTCCGAGCTGCTCGAGTTCGCACGGCTCGCCGAGCTGCTCGGCTACGACCGCACCGTCAACCCGCTCGACACCTCGGTCGCGCCGCGCGGCTACCGGATCCTCTCCCACATCCCGCGCCTGCCCGAGGGCGTCGTCCGCCGCGTCGTCGAGAACCTCGGCACGCTGGACGCCGTCGTCCGCGCCTCCCTGCGCGATCTCGAGGCGGTCGAGGGCGTCGGCGGCGTGCGCGCGCGGGAGATCCGGGACGGCCTGCGGCGCCTCCAGGAGCACAACCTGGTCGACCGCTATCTCCAGCTCTAGGAAAACCGCCGTCTGAGCGGCGTTTTTTGGCTGTTTCAAGCGGTTTCGGCTATACTCCCCAGACGACGGCCGGTGCCCACAGCGCGCCGGCTTTCTTGGCGGAAAGAGACACTTTCAACCCTGGGGAGGGTCGGCTTGTACGAGGTCGGCGACAAGGTGGTGTATCCGCACCACGGTGCAGGGACGGTCGTGAAGAAGGAGACGCGCGAGGTCCTCGGGACGAAGCGCGAGTACCTGACGATCAAGATCCTGCACAACGACATGACGGTGCAGGTTCCCTGTGAGAACGCCGAGGCCGTCGGCCTCCGGCAGGTGATCGGGGAGAAAGAGGTCGTCGTCGTCGTGAAGGCGCTGACCGGTGTCTCGACCGAGATGCCCAAGAACTGGAACCGCCGCTTCAAGCACAACCGCGACAAGATGAAGACCGGCGACATCCTCGAGCTCGCCGAGGTCGTCCGGAACCTGTCGTTGCGCGACCACGAGAAGGGCCTCTCCACGGGCGAGAAGCAGATGTTCGTGAAGGCGAAGAAGATCCTCGCCTCCGAGCTGATGTACGCCAAGAGCATGGACGAGGACGAGTGCGCCGAGTGGCTCGAAGGCGTGCTCACCGGCGTCGGCACCGCCAAGAAGAAGGCGCCGGCGAAGAAGAAGCCCGTCGCCGCCGCCGTCTAGGCGTCCGGCGCGCACTTCGTGTCCGTCTGGGCGATCCTCGTGGCGGCAGGCCGCGGGGAACGACTCGGCTCGGACCAGCCGAAAGCGTTCGCGAAGCTCGGCGAGCTCCCGTTGCTCGCCGAGCCGCTGCGCCGCCTCGACGACAGCGAGTGGATCGACGCCGTCGTCGTCGTGGCGCCGCCCGGATGGGAGGAGCCGGCCATCCTCCTCGCCGAGGAGATCGGCGCGGGCAAGGTGCGCGCGAGCGTCCCGGGCGGCGAGACGCGCACCGACTCGGTTCGCGCGGGTCTCGCCGAGGTCCCCGAGGACGCCGCCGTCGTGCTCGTGCACGACGCGGCGCGGCCTCTCGTCACCGACGCGGTGGTCGAGCGGGTGCTCGCGCCGCTGTCGGAGGGCTGGGACGGGGTCGTGCCGGGGCTTCCCGTGTCCGACACGGTGAAGCGGGTCGGTTCCGACGGCGCCGTCGAGGAGACCGTGTCGCGCGAGGGGCTCTGGGCGGTGCAGACGCCGCAGGCGTTCCCCGTCGCGACGTTGCGGCGTGCGGTGCAGAGCGGAGCGGACGCCACCGACTGTTCCGGCCTCGTCGCCGCCGCCGGCGGCCGAGTGAAGGTCGTGCCCGGAGATCCGCTTCTTCTCAAGATCACGACGGCGGCCGACCTGGCGAGAGTGGCGTCGCTGCTGTGATCGTCGACTACCACATGCATCTCCGCGACACCGAGGGCGGCATCGTGCTCTCCGCCGACACCGTGGAGCCGTTCGTCGAGCGCGCGGCCGAGCGCGGCGTCGACGAGATCGGGTTCACCGAGCACGTCTACTACTTCGAGCAGACGAAGGGGCTGTGGTCGCTGCCGTATCAGCTCGAGCGCTGCCACTTCGACCTCGACGAATACGTCGGTGCGATCGAGGAGGCGAAGCGCCGCGGCCTGCCCGTGAAGCTCGGGCTCGAGGTGGACTGGACCGGCGAGCGCGCCGACGAGCTCGCGGCCATCCTCGCGCCCTACCCGTTCGACTTCTTCCTCGGCTCCGTGCACTGGATCGAGGGCCTCGCCGTGGACGGCAACGAGCGCTGCGGCGCCTGGCACGCGTGGCCGGAGGACGAGGTCTGGCGCCGCTACGTGGAGACGCTCTCGGCTGCCGCGGCGAGCGGCCACTTCGACGTGCTCTCGCATCCCGATCTCGCCAAGATCTTCGGTGTGCGCGGGAGTGACGAACGCTACGCCGAGCTCGCCCGGGGGATCGACGCCGCCGGGATCGCATTCGAGATCTCGACCGCGGGGCTGCGCAAGCCCGTCGGCGAGATCTATCCCGACCCGCGGCTGCTGGAGCTCTCGTCGGCGCCGATCACGCTCGCGTCCGACTCGCACGAGCCGCGGCTGGTCGGCGAGGACTACGACGCCGCGATCGCGCTCGCCTGGGCGAACGGACGGGAGACGGTCAGCGTGTTCGACCGACGCGTGCGGCGGCAGGAGCCGCTGGGATGAGCGAGCTCCGCGTCGGCACCGGCTTCGACGCACACGCGCTCGTCGAGGGTGTCGAGCTCGTCCTCGGCGGCGTGCGGATCGACCATCCGCGCGGCCTCGCCGGGCACTCCGACGGCGACGTGCTCGCGCATGCGCTCACCGACGCGGTGCTCGGCGCCGCGGGGATGGAGGACATCGGCGCGCTCTTTCCGGCCGCGACCGGCGCCGACTCCGTCGATCTCCTTCGCGAGGCGTGGCGGCAGGTGCAGGAGCGGGGCTGGAGCCTCGTGAACGCCGACGTCGTGCTCATCGGCGAGCAGCCGAGACTCGCGCCGCATCGCGACGCGATGCGCGCGCGGCTCGCGGAGGCGCTCGGCGTCCAGCCGGAGCTCGTCGCGGTGCGCGCGACGACGACCGACGGCCTCGGTTTCACGGGCCGCGGCGAGGGGCTCGCGGCGCAAGCGGTTGCGCTGCTCCAGCGATGAGGCTCCGCATCGTCACGCACGTGGAGCATCCGGAGCTCCAGGGCGCGGTGCCGAACGTGTGGCCGGAGTTCATGAACAACGACCAGCTCGTCTCGGACTTCTGGCCCACGCTGTACGAGGTCTATCCCGATTTCCAGCTGTGGCTGCTCGACGGGCGCAAGCCGATCGGCTACGCGTGCACGCTTCCCGTCGTCTGGAACGGCGAGCCGAATCCTCGCGGCCTCGACTGGGCCGTGACCGACGGGCAGGGAGGGATGCCGACCACGTTGTGCGGGGTCGTCGCCACGCTCGTGCCGCAGTACCGCGGCGCGGGCATCGCGCCGGTCGTGGTCGCGCGCATGACGAAGCTGGCGGCCGCGCACGGCCTCGACTCGCTCATCGCCCCGGTGCGTCCCACCTGGAAGGACCGCTATCCCTTGACGCCGATCGAGCGGTACGTGGAGTGGCGGCGGGAGGACGGATTCCTCTACGACCCGTGGCTCCGCGTGCACGAGCGTCTCGGCGCCGAGCTGCTCGCGCCGGCGCCGGAGTCGATGACGATCACCGGGACGCGCGAGGACTGGGAGACGTGGACGTCACTCCAGTTCCCCGAGGACGGCGACTACGTCGTCCCCGCCGCGCTCACGACGGTGCGCTTCGCGGACGGCGTCGGGACCTACGTCGAGCCCAACGTCTGGATGCGGCACTCGCTCGACGCCGAGTACTAGCGCTTGCGCTGCGCGTCGCGGCGCGCCTTCTCGAGGCGCCGGCGCATCTGCCGGTTCGTCGCCTCGGGTGCGAGGCCCTGCTCGTCCTGCATCTCGATGAGCGCGCGCCGCTCCGGCGCGGTCAGGTTCGACATCGCCGCCTGCGCACGCTGGGGATCGCGGAGCGCGCCCGAACGCTGCATCTTCTTCATCGCGCTGGCGAGCTCGGGGTTCGAGCGCTCGAGCGCCGCGTTCGAGGCCTTCTCCAGCCACCGCTTGAAGAGCGGCACCTTTGCGACCACCGTGATGATCGGACGCAGGTAGCGGCCGTTCTGGATCCGCCCGAGCAGCGCGAACGCGCCGAGCAGCGCGAGCAGCCCGAGGACGATCCACAGCGGGATGAGCAGGATGACGAGCGACGTTGCGATCACTGCGTCGAGGATGGTAGCGACACGAGGCCGTCGCGCACGTCCACGAGACCGTCGCGCGCAAGCGACGCGACCGCCGCCGAATCGGCCGGCTGGGCGCCGCCGACGACCTCGCGCAACGCACGTGCACGGCGCTGCCGAAAGGAGCCCTCGAGTGGGCCCTGCTTGCGCAGGGGCTCGTACCGCCGGCCGCGCGAGGGACAATCCTCGGCAAGCGGGCACACGCCGCAGCGGGGGATGCGCGCGAGACAGACGGTGGCGCCGAGATCCATGAGCGCCTGCGCGGCGGCAGGAGAGAACGTCGTGCCGGTGCGCTCGGCGACGCGCCGCACGTTCACGTCCTCGGGAAGGACGTCGCGCCCGAACGCGAAGCACGCGACCGCGTCGGCGGTGTAGCGCCCGACGCCCGGCAGCTCGGTGAGGTCGTCGGGCCAGCCGTGCGCGGCGACCTGCTTGGCGGCGCGGTGGAGGTTGATCGCGCGGCGGTTGTATCCGAGGCCCTGCCACTCGGCGATGAC
>JAFALP010000368.1 GCA_019234175.1 Actinomycetota bacterium
CGCGAGCAGCGTCGGGTCCCACCGCGACGCGGGCGTCAGCTGCGACAGCAGGCCGACGAGCGACGTCTTCGGCACACCGGCGGGCGCGAGCGCGGTCTGCAGGTTCGTCCACGTGATGACCGGGACGATCGCCTTGAACGGCACGCCGGCGACGGCCGCGTTCCACACGGCGCCGCCGCCGAGCGAGAGCCCGAGCGCGCCGATCTGCGTGTCGGAGATCTCCGGCCGCGCCGCGAACCAGGTGAAGAGGTCCCGCGCGTCCTGGTCCTCCTTCGGCCCGTCGAGGCCGAAGAGGCCGCCGGACGCGCCGGTGCCGCGCGCGTCGCACTCGAGCGTGGCGAACCCGGCCGGGGCGAGCGCCTCGGCCGCGATCGGCTCCATGTCGGTGTGCGACTGGCCGAGCCCGTGGAAGAGGATGACGCCGGGCCATCCGCCTGGAGGCGGTGCTCCGTCCGGCTCCACGATGGAGCACGCGAGCTGGGTGCCGTCGGAGACGGTGACGGTGACGGGTTGCGGCGTGGCGACGCCGATTGCGGCGGCAAGAAGGAGAGTGAGCATGCCCCGTAGCCTACGATCACGCCGTATGGACGTGCGTGCCGTCGGCGTGTTCGACTCGGGCGTGGGCGGTCTCACCGTCCTGCACGAGTGCCTCGTCACGCTTCCGCACGAGGACTTCGTCTATCTCGGCGACCACGCGCGCCTGCCGTACGGGCCGCGCCCGCTCGCCGAGGTGCGCGGGTTCGCGCACGAGATCGGCGCGTTCCTCGAGGCGCAGGACGTGAAGCTCATCGTCGTCGCGTGCAACACGGCGACGTCGGCGGCGCTGCCGCAGCTGCAGGAGGAGCTCGCCGTTCCCGTCGTCGGCGTGATCACGCCCGAGGCGCGCGCGGCCGTGCAGGCGACGCGCACGCGCCGTGTCGGCCTGCTGGCGACGCAGGGGACCGTCGACGGCGGCCGCTACCACGACCTCGTGCGCACGCTCGACGCAGGCGTCGAGCTGATCGCGATCCCGTGCCCTCGGCTCGTGCCGCTCATCGAGAGCGATGCGCCGTACGAGGAGACGGAGGAGGCGGTGCGCGAGTACGCGGAGCCGTTGAAGGAGGCGGGCGTCGACACCGTCATCCTCGGGTGCACGCATTACCCGCTCATCCGCCCCGTCTTCCAGCGCGTCTTCGGGCGCGACGTGACGCTCGTCCTCTCCGCCGAGGAGACGGCGCGCGAGGTGTCGGACACGCTCGCGCGCAAGCGCATCGAGAACGACACGGCGCGCACGGGGGAGTACCGCTTCCTCACCACCGGCGACCCGGCCGCGTTCCGCGAGATGGGTCGCCGCTTCCTGCAGCTGCCGATCGGCGAGGTCGAGCACGTCACGCTCGCGCAGCTGGGAGCGGCGGCATGACGCGCGCGGACGGACGGAAGCCGGACGAGCTGCGCCCGCTCGAGATCGAGCCGGACTACCTCGAGCAGCCGCACGGCTCCGCGCTCGTCGTGCAGGGCAAGACGATCGTCCTGTGCACGGCGATGATCCAGGAGGACATCCCGCGCTGGCTTCGCAACCAGGGCCGCGGCTGGATCACGGCCGAGTACTCGCTCCTGCCCGCGTCCACCGGCGACCGCGTCGAGCGCGAGGCCTCGCGCGGCAAGCAGCAGGGCCGCACGGTCGAGATCCAGCGCCTCATCGGCCGTGCCGTCCGCGCCGTCGCCGACTTCAAGGCCCTCGGCGAGCGGACGATGTGGCTCGACTGCGACGTGCTGCAGGCGGACGGGGGCACGCGCTGCGCCGCCATCACCGGCGCGTACGTCGCCGGCCGGCGCGCGCTCGACCGCTTCGGGCTCTCGCGCACGTTCGCCGACTCCGTCGCGGCCGTCTCGGTCGGCGTCGTCGGCGGCGTCCCGCTCCTCGACCTCGACTACTCCGAGGACTCGAACGCGGACACGGACATGAACGTCGTCATGACCGGCGACGGGCGGCTGATCGAGGTCCAGGCCACCGCCGAGCGCGACCCGTTCACGCGCGAGACGCTCGACGAGCTGCTCGCCCTCGCCGAGTCGGGCATCGCCGCCATCGGCGAGCGCCAGGCCGAGGCCGCCGCCGTTGCCCTCCCCTGACCGGCACGCGACGCTCGCCTCGCGGAACGCGCACAAGGCGCGCGAGCTGGAGCGGCTCCTTCCCGGCTGGGCGATCGAGCCGCTCGTCGCCGACGACTGGCCGGCGGAGACGGGCGACACGTACGAGGCGAACGCGCGCATCAAGGCCGTGTTCGGCCGCGAGGTGCTCGGCCCGGACGCGACGGTGATCGGCGAGGACTCCGGGCTCGAGGTGGACGCGCTCGGCGGACGGCCCGGCATCTACTCCGCGCGGTACGCGCCCGAAGGCGCACCGGCGATCGCGAAGCTCCTGGGCGAGCTCGACGGCGTCGACGCTCGCGACGCGCGGTACGTGAGCGAGCTCGTCTGCCTGACGCCCGAGGGCGAGCTCCGCGGCAGCGGGACGCTCACAGGCCGCATCGCCCGCGAGGCGCGCGGGCACGAGGGCTTCGGCTACGACCCCGTCTTCGTCCCGGACGGCGAGCGCGAGACCGTCGCCGAGCTCGGCGACGCGTGGAAGGAGCGCAACTCGCATCGCGCGCGCGCCGCTCGCGCGCTCCTCGCAGCGCTTGCGATGACACTGCTCGTCGCCGGCTGCGGCGGGACCGACAAGACGGGGATCCGCGTCCTCCGGCGCTTCTTCGCCGCCGGCCCGGTCGCGCGGAAGCTCGGCACGCGCTTCCCGCACAAGCCGGGGACGCTCCCGTGCACGGTGGACGACTCGGGCACGACCGTGCAGGCGACGTGCGCGACGGACATCTCGCTCGTGAAGCCCGACAAGGCGGTGGTGACGCTGACGGAGGCGTGGAATCACGGTGCGAAGGCGCACACGTGGTTCTTCTTCATCCGGCGCGACGGGTCCGTTCAGTCGGTCGTGCAGGAGGGCTCGCCGTCGCCGGTGACGACGACGACGTCGCACTGAGCTCGCGCCGCCGTTCCACCCACCAGTTCAGCTCCGCGCCGAGGATGATGATGTTCGCCATCACGTACAGCCACAGCAGGAGGATGGCCGGTCCGCCGAGCACCCGCAGCGTCACGTTCACGTCGGCGAAGCGGACGAAGATGGGGAGCACCTGGAATGTCGCCTCGAGGGCGATCGAGCCGAGGGCCGCGCCGGGGAGCACGTCGCGGATGCGTTGCGGCGCGTTCGTCAGCACGCGGTAGACGGCGACGAGGAACGTGAAGACGCCGAGGAGCGAGACCGCCACCGAGAGGACGTACGCGGCCACCGGGTCGCCGACGAAGTCGGGCGCGTAGCGCTTCAGGAGCTCGACGCCGAGCGCGCCGACGACGAGGCTCGTGAAGAGCGTCGCGATCATCGCCGCCATCACGCCGGCGGCGATGGCCTTGCCGCGGAGGAACGGCCGGTTCGGCCGGCCGTAGACGATGTTGAACGCCGACTCGAGCGAGCTGAACAGCGACGTCGACGACCACAGGAGGCCGATGCCGCCGATGATCCCGAGGGTCCGCGCGTTGTCCTGGACGCGGCGGACGAGCGTGAGGATGCTCGAGAGCGACGTGCCCGGGAACGCGCGCTTCAGCTCGCGCACGAGGAAGTCGGAGGCGTCCGCGCGGTGCGCGAGGCCGAGCAGGGAGAGCGCGAGGAAGATGAGCGGGACGAACGACAGCAGCGCGAAGTACGCCACCATCGCCGCCAGGTGCGTCCCGCGGTCGGCGAAGAACTTCGTGAAGATCGCCCGTTTGCGAAGGCGCATGGCCTCAGTTTGGCACCGTGCTAGCCTCGGCTCCCGATGGACGCGGCCCAGGCACTCGCGGATCTGACCGAGATCTCCTCCCAGGTGGAGGCGGCCGTCCTCTTCGACGAGGGCGGAAGCGTGGCCGGATCGACGCTCGCGGACGCCGCGGCGGCCGAGGCGCTCGCCCGCGCCGCCGGCGACCTGCTGGCCCGCGCGTCGTCGCTGGGAAGCGGCACGGTCACGCAGGTCGAGGCCTCGACGCCGACCGGCAGCGTCTTCGTCGTCCGCGACGGGACGCGGCTGATCGCCGCGACCACCGCGGCCGATCCGACGACCGGCCTCGTCTTCTACGACCTGAAGAGCGCGCTGCGCGGCAGCGAAGGCGCGAAGAAGCCTCGCCGGCGCCGAACGAAGAAGGACGACGATGCGGCGTAAGGCGCTCGGGCTCGTCGGCTTCGCCACCGGCGTGTTCGCCGGCAGCGTCCTCTACCGGCGCACGCTCGCGCGCCGGCGCGAGCGCGTCGACGTCTATTTCGACGACGGCACGATGATCACGTACGTCGACGGTTCGCCCGAGGCCGACGCGGTGCTTCCGATCGCACGCGACGCGCTCGCGGCCGCACGTCGTTGAACGACGACCAGCTGCGCCGCTCGCTCGTCGAGCATGCCTACCTCGAGGGCGACTTCGTCCTCCGCTCGGGGAAGCGGTCGAAGTACTACCTGGACAAGTACCGCTTCGAGACCCGTCCCGACCTGCTGCGCGCGCTCGGCGAGCGCATCGCCGCCATCGTGGACGAGCACGCGCCGGAGGCGGTGCGGCTGGCCGCCCCCGAGCTCGGCGCCGTCGCGCTCGCGGCCGCGGCGTCGCTCGAATCGGGCCTGCCGTTCCTCATCGTCCGCAAGGAAGCGAAGGAGTACGGGACGGGCAACCGCCTGGAGGGGCCGTTCGAGGAGGGCGAGCTCGTCTGCCTCGTCGAGGACGTCGTCACCTCCGGCGGCGCGCTCCTCGACTCGGTCGAGGCGCTGCGCGGCGCCGGTCTCCGGGTGGAGACGGCGGTCTGCGTCGTCGACCGCGAGGAGGGCGGCGCGGACGCCCTGGCCCGCCGCGCGGTGCGTCTCCGCCCTATCTTCCGGGCAGGAGAGCTTCTGGCGGAGGCGAAAAGCCCCGCAAAACCGCATGGTTGAGCGCATCCGGTGCCCCTGGTAGGGTCATTCCGGGCCGCGAATCCCAATCGACGACAGGAGGAGAGGCACGTGACGAAGCAGGAATTCGTGAACGAGGTTGCGAGGCGGAGCCAGTTGACCGCGCGCGACGCGGGCAAGGCAGTCGATGCCTTTCTCGATGCGATCACGGACACGCTGAAGAGCGGGGGCGAGGTGTCCTTCACCGGTTTCGGCAAGTTCTCGAGCCAGCAGCGCGCCGCCCGCACAGGCGTGAACCCGCGCAATCCGAGCGAGAAGGTGCACATCCCGGCAGCGCGCGTTCCGAAGTTCTCGGCCGGCAGCGCGCTGAAGTCGGCCGTCAAGGGCGGCTAGCTGAACACGTAGGACGCCGTCTCCTCCGAGGATCCCCGAGGGGCCGCACATGCGGCCCCTCGTGCGTTCCGGAGGCCCGAGTACATTGACCCGAAGATGGCGGTGGCCGTGACGCACTTCGCCGACCGCGTCGCCGACGCGGTCGAACGCAAGCGCAGCCAGATCGTCGTCGGCCTCGATCCCGTGCCCGACCAGCTTCCCGTGGAGCTCCGCGGCGATGCGGTGCTCGGACGCGACCACGCCGCCGCCGCGTGCGCGCGTTTCTGCTGCGGGATCATCGACGCAGTCGCGCCGTACGCGGTGGCGGTGAAGCCGCAGTCGGCGTTCTTCGAGGCGCTCGGCTCCGACGGCGTGCGCGCGCTGGAAGAGGTGTGCGACTACGCGCGCGCTGCCGAGCTGCTCGTGATCGCCGACGCGAAGCGCGGCGACATCGGCTCGACCGCGCGCGCATATGCGGCCGCGTTCGTCGAGCCGCGCGGGGACGCGGCTCCGCTCGCGGACGCGGTGACGGTGAACCCGTATCTCGGCCGCGACGCGCTCGAGCCGTTCCTCGCCGCATGCCGGCGCGACGGCGCCGGGCTCTTCTGCCTGGTGAAGACGTCCAACGCCGGCGGCGCCGACGTGCAGGACGTTCGCCTCTCCGACGGGACGGTCCTCTGGCAGCACGTCGCCGGCCTCGTCCGCGAGTGGGGTGAGGACCTCGTCGGCGACACCGGCCTGTCCGCGGTCGGCGCCGTCGTCGGCGCCACGTTCCCGCGCGAGCTGGCCGAGGTGCGGCGGATCGCACCGCAGGCGGTGTTCCTCATGCCGGGCGTGGGCGCGCAGGGCGGCACCGCCGCCGACGTCGCCCCCGCGTTCACGAGCGGCCCCGCGAGCGGCCTCGTCACCGCGTCGCGCTCGATCATCTACGCCTTCCGCGCGACCGGCGCCGACGACTGGCGCCACGCCGCCGGCGGGGCGACCGCGCGGCTCGCGCACGACGTCTGGGCAGCGGCCGGCTGGTGACGCGCTACGCGGCACCGGCGGCGCTGCTCTTCGTCGTCACCGTGGCCGTGCTCGCCCTCCACTACACCGTGCAGCGTCCCGCGCACGCCGTTCCGGCTGTGACGGCGACGGTCCCGAAGGTGAAGCACGTGAAGCGAGCCGCCGCGATCACGCGGACCTACGTCGTCCTGCGTGGCGACAGCTTCTCCAGCATCGCGGTGAAGACGCACACGACCGTCGCGCGCCTCGAGCGCCTCAATCCCGGCGTGAGCACGACGGCGCTGCGCGTGGGCGAGCAGATCACCGTCAAGTAACCTTCCCGGCCGATGCGCCGCGGCTTCGTGGTCCTCGCGGTCTCGCTGGCGTTTGCAGGGGCTGCGCGGGCCGCGCCGCCGACCGTCGACGCCCGCGCGTACACGGTCGTGGACGCAGCCACCGGCCAGGTGCTGGCGTCGTCCAACCCGCACGAGCAGCTGCCGATCGCGAGCATCACCAAGCTGATGACGGTCGTCGTCGCGCTGCAGCACCTGCAGCCGTCGCAGATCGTGACCGTGACGCCGCAGGCGGCAAAGGTCGGGCAGGAGAGCATCCCGCTGTACGGCGGCGAGCGCGTGTCCGTGCAGGACCTGCTCGAGGGCGCGCTCATCCAGAGCGCCAACGATGCCGCCGACGCGCTCGCCTACGCCGCCGCGGGCGACGACCTGCCGCGCTTCATCGGCTGGATGAACGCCGAGGCGCAGACGCTGGGCCTGCACGACTCGCACTTCGTCCGTCCGGACGGCCTCGACGCGCCGGGGCACGTGTCCAGCGCGCACGACGTCGCCGTGCTCGCGCAGGTGGCGATGCACTCGCCGCTCGTGCGCTCCATCGTCCGCGAGCGCAGCGCGACGATCGAGAACGGGACGGTGACGCTGCACACGTGGAACGACCTGCTCGGCGTCTTCCCGGGGCTCATCGGCGTGAAGACCGGTCACACCGACAGCGCGGGCTGGTGCGAGGTCGCGGCGGCGCGGCGCCCCGGCTACACCATCTACGCCGTCATCCTCGGGAGCCCGAGCCGGGCGCAGCGCAACTCCGACCTCGACCGCCTGCTGGCGTGGGGCGTGTCGCAGCTGACGACGCGGACGCTGCTCGGCCGCACGCCGATCACGCACGTCGCGCTTCCGTACGGGCGCGCATCCGTCGGCCTCGTGCCGGCGAAGCCTCTCGTCCGGGTGGTGCACACGGGCCGGCCGATCGTCGAACGCGTGGTGGCGCCGTCCGCGGTCGCGCTGCCGGTGCGCCGCGGGCAGCGGCTCGGCACGGTCGAGGTCTGGTCGGGGTCGACGCTGCTCGGGACGAGGCCGCTCCTGGCCGACAGGTCCGTCGCCCGCCCCGGGCTCGGCGGACGTCTACGCTGGTACGCGACTCGAACCGTGAAAGACCTCTGGGGCTTCCTGTGATCGTCACCGTCACGCTCAACGCTGCGATCGACCGCACGCTCACCGTTCCGAACGTGCAGCTCGGTCATCGCCACCGCGCCAGCGCCAGCTTCACGTCGGCGGGCGGGAAGGGCGTGAACGTCGCGCGCGCGCTCAAGTCCCTCGAGACGCCCGTGATCGCCAGTGGCCTCGCAGGCGGCCGCACCGGCGAGCGCATCGTCGAGGAGCTCGGGCTCGAGGCGATCCTCAACGACTTCGTGCGCATCTCCGACGAGTCGCGCACGTCCACCGCCGTCGTCGATCCCACCGCCGGGACGCTGACCGAGATCTACGAGTGGGGCCCCGCGGTGCGCGCCGAGGAGCTGGAGATGCTCCTCGACAAGCTCCGCTATCTCTCGCAGGTCGCGACGTACGTCGTCTTCTCGGGCTCGCTGCCCCGCGACGTCGACGACGACTTCTATGCCGAGGCGATCCGCGAGCTGAGCCGCCGCGGCGTGCACTGCGTCGTCGACTGCGAAGGCGAGCCGCTGCGGTACGCCGTCGAGGCGGAGCCGTACCTCGTCTCGCCGAACCAGCGCGAGGCGGAGAGCCTCGTCGGCCAGGAGTTCTCGGACGACGCCGACTTCCTCATGGCGCTCGACACGATCGCCGACCTCGGTGCCCGCAACGTGCTCATCACGCAGGAGAGCTCGTGCTTCGCGCTCATGCACGAGGAGAAGACCGTGCGCCGCTTCCGCGCGTCGATCGACCGGCTGGAGCCGATCGCGTCCGTCGGCGCGGGCGACGTGCTCCTCGCCGGCTTCCTCGCCGCGCGCTTCAACGCGCAGCCGTTCGACGACGCGCTGCGGAGCGCCGTCGGGTGCGCCGCCGCGTCCGTGCTCGAAGTGGGAGCGGGCCGCTTCGACCCGCGCGAGGCGAGCCGCCTCGCCGCCGACGTCCAGCTCGAAGAGCTGGCGCCGGTCAGCGCCTAGGCGCGACCGCAGTCACTGCCCGAGCGTGACCGCGCGGATGTAGCCGCGGCCGTTCACGTTCTCCGCCCACGCCACGCGCGGCCCCGACGCCGACAGGCCGATGGGCGTGGCCGCCGCCGTGGCGACCGTCTTCACCACCTGGCTCGTCAGGTCGACGGTGCGGATGGACTTGCCGACGCGGAACACGACGGCGCCGTCCGCGAGCGCGATCGCAGACGTCGTCTGCAGCGGCACCGTGACCGAGCCGAGCTGCGTGCCGGCGGTCAGGTCGTACCAGCTCAGTTCGAGGCCCGTGCCCGTCGTGGGCCTGTCGAGCACGGCGAGCGTCGTGTCCGACAACGCGATCGCGAGCGGCGTTCCGCTCGGCGTGACGCTCGTGACGAGCGTGCCCGTCGTCACGTCGTGGATCTCGATCGGGTTGTCCGCAGCCGCGACCGGATGACCGTCGGTCGTCGACGTTCCCACCGCCGGGACGCAGGCGACGTCGTTGCCCGCGACGGCGATCGCGACCGACGGCGGCGTATGGGTGATCAGCGCCGGCGGCTTGCGGCCGACGACGCGGTACACGCCGCCGCCGGTGATCTTCAGCGCGCACGCGCCCGGCTGCTTCGGCGTGGAGAGGCAGGCGACCTGGTCCTTGTACTCCACCTGCGTCACCGAGTAGAGGAGCGTGCTCCCGCTGCCGGCGAGGCCACTCAGCCAGAGGCCGTCGCCGCGGTTCGCGTGCGTCACCTCCTGGAAGCGGCGCTCGTTCGGGTCGGCGACGGTGGCGCCGAGGACGTAGTCGAACCGGAGGGACTGCGCCGCCGATTCGCGCAGCGTCCACAGCAGCGCAGGGGAGCCGTTGTTGCCCGCGACGGCGAGGCCGACCGGCGAGCTCGGCGGGATCTGCCAGTTGCAGGTGACGTTGTGGTAGCTCGCGCCCTGCGCCGGGAGGTGCTGCTTCGCTCCGCCCAGCTCCCACACCCAGACGGCGTTGCACGCCGGCTGCCTGCCGGGGGCGAACCAGGCGACGAGGCCGTCGTCCTGGGCGAAGGCCGCGATGGTCTGGTGCGCAGGGCTCGTGTAGAGCGTCTGCACCTGACCGGCGCGCGAGTCCGCATGGACGAATGAGGCCGCCAGAGCGAGCGCGCCGAGCAGCATGCGCATCGCCCGTCACGGTAACCCGTGGGTGTTAGCAAGGTGTTTGAGCCAAAAGGCGTCCGCGGGGGTTGGTACCCTTGCCTACCTTGAGCGTCGAGCTTCGTCCGGACGAGCTGCAACGGCTGCTCGAGCTGGACCGCAAGTTCGCGCGCGAAGGCCTCACGTTCGACGACGTCCTCCTCGTGCCGGCAGAGTCGTCCGTGCTGCCCAACCACGTGTCCACCCGCACGAGGCTGACCCGTTCGATCGAGCTCAGCATTCCGCTCCTCTCCGCCGCGATGGACACGGTGACCGAGGCTCGGCTCGCGATCGCGCTCGCGCGCGAGGGCGGGCTCGGCCTCGTCCACCGCAACCTCTCCATCGAGCACCAGGTCGCCGAGGTGGACAAGGTGAAGCGCTCCGAGGCCGGAATGATCGTCGAGCCCGTGACGCTGCCGCCGGACGCCCGCGTGCGCGAGGCGCTCGAGTTGATGGCGCACTACAAGGTCTCCGGCATCCCGATCACCGACGACGCCGGCGTCCTCGTCGGGATCCTCACCAACCGCGACCTCCGCTTCGAGGACGACGTCGAGCAGCCGGTGTCGGCGCTCATGACCGCGCGCAACCTCGTCACCGCGCCCGTCGGGACGACGCTTCCCGAGGCGGAGGAGATCCTCCGTCGCAACAAGATCGAGAAGCTCCCGGTCGTGGACGCGGACGGGAAGCTGCGCGGGCTCATCACCGTCAAGGACATCCAGAAGAAGGTGCAGTTCCCGCACGCGACGAAGGACGAGCGCGGCCGGCTGCGTGTCGGTGCGGCCGTCGGCGTCGGCCCCGACGCCCTGGAGCGCGCGCAGGCGCTCGCCGCCGCCGGTGCCGATTTGCTCGTCGTCGACACCGCGCACGGACATTCCACCGGCGTCATCGACATGGTGCGGCGGATCAAGGACGCGGTCTCGGTCGAGGTGCTCGCCGGCAACATCGCCACCGGCGAGGCGGCGCAGGCGCTCGTCGAGGCAGGAGCGGACGGCGTGAAGGCCGGCGTCGGGCCCGGCTCCATCTGCACGACGCGCGTCGTCGCCGGCGTGGGTGTGCCGCAGGTCACCGCCATCTACGAGATCGCGCAGAGCGTCGACGTGCCGGTGATCGGCGACGGCGGCATCACCTCGTCGGGCGACATCGCGAAGGCGATCGCGGCCGGCGCAGACACGGTGATGCTCGGCTCGATGCTCGCCGGCACCGACGAGGCGCCGGGCGAGGTGATCGTCCACCAGGGCGAGCGCTTCAAGGAGTACCGCGGCATGGGCTCGCTCGGCGCGATGAAGGCGCGCGGCTTCTCCAAGGACCGGTACTTCCAGAACGACGTCGAGGACGTGGACAAGCTCGTCCCGGAGGGGATCGAGGGCCGCGTCCCGTACAAGGGCCCGCTGGCGCCGATCGTGCACCAGCTCGTCGGCGGCCTCCGGCAGGCGATGGGCTACTGCGGCGCGCCGACGATCGACGATCTGCAGGAGGCGCGCTTCGTGCGCATCACCGGCGCGGGGCTGCGCGAGTCGCACCCGCACGACGTGACGATCACGAAAGAGGCGCCGAACTATCGCCGCTGAGCCGAGCGTCGTCCCGTTCCCGGCCAATGAGGACCGGCCGGTGCTCGTCCTCGACTTCGGCGGCCAGTACGCGCAGCTGATCGCTCGCCGCGTGCGCGAGTGCCGCGTCTACTCCGAGCTCGTCGGCCACACCATCTCGCCGGAGGCCATCCGCGCGCGCAACCCGTACGCGATCGTGCTCAGCGGCGGCCCCGCGTCGGTGTACTCCGACAACGCGCCGCGCGTCGACCCGCGCATCTTCGATCTCGGCATCCCCACGCTCGGCATCTGTTACGGCGCGCAGCTGATGGCGCTCGACCTCGGCGGCCGCGTCGACCGCACGGGCGCGTCGGAGTTCGGCAAGACGGAGCTGCACGCGCGCGAGTCGGCGCTCTTGAAGGACACGCCGTCGGACCAGACGGTGTGGATGTCGCATCGCGACACGGTCGTGGAGCCGCCCGAGGGCGCGCGCGTCGTCGCCGAGTCGCCGTCCACGCCGGTGGCGGCCTTCGAGTCCCGCGAGCGCGCGCTGTACGGCGTCCAGTTCCATCCCGAGGTCGTGCACACGCCGCACGGGATGGCCGTGCTGAAGAACTTCCTGTACGAGGTCGCCGCTGCGCCCCCCGCGTGGACGCCCGCTGCGGTCATCGAGGAGCAGGTGGAGCGCATCCGCCGCCAGGTCGGGCGCGACCGCGTCCTGTGCGCGCTCTCGGGCGGCGTCGACTCCGCCGTCGCCGCGCTGCTCGTGCACAAGGCCGTCGGCGACCAGCTCACGTGCGTGTTCGTCGACCACGGCCTGCTGCGCAAGGACGAGGCCGGCCAGGTGGTGGAGACGTTCGGCGACCACTTCCACGTGCCCCTCGTGCACGTGCAGGCGCAGGAGCGCTTCCTCGAGCTGCTCGCAGGCGTCGAGGACCCCGAGCAGAAGCGCAAGATCATCGGCCGTGAGTTCATCCGCGTGTTCGAGGACGAGGCGCGGAAGCTGGGCGACGTCCAATGGCTCGTGCAGGGGACGCTGTACAGCGACGTCATCGAGTCGGGCGGCACCGAGGGAGTCGCTGCGACGATCAAGTCGCATCACAACGTCGGCGGCCTGCCCGACGACATGAAGATGCGGCTCGTCGAGCCGCTGCGCCTGCTGTTCAAGGACGAGGTGCGGCGCGTCGGCGAGGAGCTCGGCATGTCCGAGCGCATGGTCTGGCGGCAGCCGTTCCCAGGCCCCGGGCTCGCCATCCGGATCATCGGCGCCGTCACCCCCGAGCGGCTCGAGATCCTCCGCGACGCCGACTCGATCCTGCAGGAGGAGGTACGCCGCGCCGGCCTCTACCGCGAGTTGTGGCAGTCGTTCGCGGTGCTTCCGGCGATCCGGTCCGTCGGCGTGCAGGGCGACGAGCGGACGTACGGATACCCGATCGTCCTGCGCGCGGTGACGAGCGACGACGCGATGACCGCCGACTGGGCGAGGCTTCCATACGAGCTGTTGGAGACGATCTCGTCGCGGATCGTGAACGAGATCCCCGGCGTGAACCGCGTCGTGCTGGACGTGACGTCGAAGCCGCCGGCCACCATCGAGTGGGAATAGTCTCCTGGTCGTGCCCCTCCGCATCGACCACGTCGTCATCGCCGTCTCCGACTACGACCGCTCCAACGAGTTCTACTCCGCCGTCCTCGGCGCCGAACCGGTGGCGATCGGCCGCGGCCGGTACGCCTACCGCCTCGCCAACGGCCAGCAGCTGAACGTCCACGGCCCGGGCTCGAGCCCGATCCCGCGCGCGGCCGACCCGGTGAAGCCGGGGAACAGCGACCTCTGCTTCGTGTGGGACGGCACGCCGGAGGAGGCGATCGAGCATCTCCTCTCCCACGGCGTCGAGATCGAGCTCGGCCCGGTGGAGCGGAGCGGCGGGACCGGTCGCGGCCGCAGCGTGTACTTCCGGGACCCTGACGGGACGCTGCTCGAGCTCATCTCGTACAACTGATGCACCTGCGCGACATCCTCGAGCGGCGGCGCATGGTCCGGAACTACACCGGCGAGTCCGTTCCGCGCGAGACGCTGGAGCGGATCGTCGCCACCGTGCGCCGCGCGCCGAGCGGCGGGTACAGCCAGGGTCAGCGGCTCCTCGTCGTCGACGATCCCGAGGTCGTCGCCGGGCTCGCCTCCGACGAGAACCCGAACCTCGAGCCGTGGTTCACGACGGCCGCCGCGCACATCCTCGTGCTGACGCGCGAGGAGGACTACCACGATCGCTACCGCAAGGCGGACAAGCTGCAGGACGGGGAGGAGATCGCCTGGCCGGCGCCGTTCTGGTACGTCGACGCGGGGGCGGCGCTCATGCTCATCCTCCTCGCCGCCATCGACGAAGGGCTGTCGGCGGGCGTGTACGGCGTGCCCGTCGAGGAGGAGCCGCGCGTGCGCGAGCTGCTCGGGATTCCCGACGACCTGAAGATCGTCGCCGGCGTGACCGTCGGCCACGGCGCGCCCGACCCGGAATGGAGCAAGCGTTCCAGCCGGTCGACGCAGCGCCGTCGCGCCATCGACGAGCAAGTGCATTGGAACGCCTGGTAGAGCGGCTCGCCGCCGCCTCGATCGGCGTCACCTTCAACCAGTACGCCGGCTCGGAGCTCCTCCGCGAGCGGCTGCACGCGTACCTCGAGGAGCGGGCGGCCGCCCCCGTCGTGCTCGTCGGCGAAGCGGCGGGCTACCGGGGCGCCCGCGTCAGCGGCATCCCCTTCACGTCCGAGCGCCAGCTGACCGGGACCGGCCCGGCGGAGGCGTCCTCGACCGTCGTCCACCGCGTCCTCGCCGAGCTGGGCGTGGAGGAGGCGGTCCTCCTCTGGAACGTCGTCCCGACCCATCCCGGGACGGCCGCCTCCAACCGGCGTCCGACGCGGGCGGAGGTGGCCTCCGCCCGTCCCTTCCTGCGCGAGATCGCCCGCGGCCGGGAGGTGGTGGCCGTCGGGCGGCTGGCGGCGGAGGAGCTCGGAGTCCCGTACGTGCGCCATCCGAGCCACGGCGGCGCCCGGGAATTCGCGGAGGGATTGCGGTCGTATTTCGCTACAATCCCGCCCCGGCGCGGCCTCCGCGCCGCTTTCCTATGAGAACGTATTCAGCCAAGCCGGGTGAGATCGCGCGCGAGTGGTATCTCGTCGACGCCCAGGGGAAGACCCTGGGCCGGCTCGCCACGCAGATCGCCGACACCCTCCGCGGCAAGCGGAAGCCGCAGTTCACGCCGCATGTCGACACGGGCGACTTCGTCGTCGTCGTGAACGCCGACAAGATCGCCGTCACCGGGAACAAGCTCGACCAGAAGATGTACTACCGGCACTCCGGCTATCCCGGCGGCCTGAGGGAGCGCACGCTGCGCGAACAGCTCGAGCGCCGCCCGACCGAGGTCCTGCGCATCGCGGTGAAAGGCATGCTCCCGAAGAACAAGCTCGCGCGGCAGCAGATCACGAAGCTGAAGATCTACGCCGGTCCGGAGCATCCGCACGGCCCGCAGAACCCGAAGCCACTGGAATTGGAGTCCTGATTTGAGCCAGATCGCTCAGTACCGCGGCACCGGCAAGCGCAAGACCTCGGTCGCGCGCGTCATCCTCCGCCCCGGCGACGGGGCGACGTGGGTGAACGGCCGGACGCTCGACGAGTACTTCCCGCGCTCGGTGTGGCGCTCGCTCGCGACCGCGCCCCTGCGCACCGCGGGCCTCGAGGGCCAGTACAACCTGCGCGTGCGCGTCCACGGCGGCGGCCTCACCGGCCAGGCCGGTGCGGTTCGCCACGGCATCGCCCGCGCGCTCGTCGAGCTGAACCCGGAGCTTCGCGTCCCGCTCAAGCGCGAGGGCTACCTCACGCGCGACGCCCGTGTGGTGGAGCGCAAGAAGGCCGGGCTGCACAAGGCGCGCAAGGCGCCGCAGTTCTCGAAGCGCTAGTCTCCCGCGCTTCGTGCGGAGTTACTTCGGCACGGACGGCGTCCGCGGCGTGGTCGGGGAGTTCATCACGCCCGATCTCGTCGAGCGCCTCGGGAAGGCCTCGGCGCTCTGGTCGGGCGGCGGCCGCGTGTTCGTCGGCCGCGACACGCGCGCGTCCGGGGAGGAGCTCGAGGAGGCGTTCGCGCGCGGTGTCGAGTCGGCCGGGGGCATCGCCGTGCTCGCCGGCGTCGTGCCGACGCCCGCCGTGGCGCTCCTGCGTCTCGATCTCGGCGTGGTCATCTCCGCGTCGCACAACCCGCCGGAATACAACGGCGTGAAGTTCTTCGACCGGCGCGGCCGCAAGCTCACCGATGAGGCGGAGGAGGAGATCGAGTCGCTGCTCGACGCCGACGCGCCCGGCGGCGGCGAGATCGACCGCATCGACGTCGCCGTCGACAGCTATCTCGAGCACATCCTCGAGCGCTTCGGCTCGGACCTCTCCGGCCTGCGCGTCGGGGTCGATTGCGCCAACGGCGCGTATGCGGGCATCGCTCCGCATGCGTTCGAACGGCTCGGCGCCGAGGTGCACGCGATCGGGGACGAGCCGGACGGTGCGAACATCAACGTCGGCTCCGGCGCCACCGACCTCGCTGCGCTGCAGGCGCTCGTCGTCGACAACGGGCTCGATCTCGGCGTCGCCTTCGACGGCGACGGCGACCACATGCTCGCCGTCGACGGCGACGGCGCCGTCGTCGACGGCGACGAGATCGTCGCCGTGCTCGCGCTCCATCTCGGAGTCGATCTCGTCGCGGTGACCACGATGACGAACCTCGGCTTCCACCGGTTGATGGAAGAGCGCGGGATCCGCGTCGTCACCACCGACGTCGGCGACCGCTACGTGCTCGAGGCGCTCCACCGCGAGGGCGGTCTCCTCGGCGGAGAGCAGTCGGGGCACATCATCTATCTCCGCGACCACGTCACCGGCGACGGCCTCGCCGCCGCGCTGCTGCTCTGCGACGCCGTCCGCGGAACGACGCTCGCGCAGGCGGCTGCCGCCATGACGCGGTTCCCGCAGGCGAAGGTGAACGTGCCGCGCGCCGGCCGCGGGCCGCTGCCGCAGTCGCTCCTCGACGCCGTCGAGCGCGTCAACGGCGAGCTGAACGGCGACGGGCGCGTGCTCGTGCGGCCTTCCGGGACGGAGCCGGTCGTCCGGGTGCTCGCCGAGGCCCCGACCGAGGAGGAGTCGGAGGCCCTCTGTGGTACCGTGGTCCAGCTCGTTCAGACTGAGCTCGGCTGACGGTTTCGCAACGGCGCGGAACCGTCTCGAAGCCGGGCTCGTTCTCTTTTCTGCCCATGTGCGGGATCATCGGATACGTCGGAGATCGTGAGGCCAAGCCGCTGCTGCTGCAGGGGCTGAAGCGTCTCGAATACAGGGGCTACGACTCCGCCGGCATCGCGCTCCGCGAGGACGACGGCCTCGAGTACGTGCGCGCGGTCGGCAACCTCGAGAACCTCCTCGAGGCGGCAGGGCCGAACGGGTCGACGTCGCGCCACGGCCTCGGCCATACCCGCTGGGCGACGCACGGCGGCGTCACCGTGCAGAACGCGCATCCGCTCACCGGCTGCGACGCGTCGAAGCTCGCCATCGTGCTGAACGGGATCGTGGAGAACTACCGCGAGCTGAAGGAGCAGCTGCAGGAGCGCGGCCACACCTTTACCTCCGAGACGGATGCCGAGGTCGTCGTGCACCTGCTCGAGGAGGCGTACGAGGGCGACCTCACCGATGCGCTCGCGCGCGTGTACCCGCAGCTCGAGGGCCACTTCTCCATCGTCGCCATCCACCACGACCATCCCGACCTGCTCGCAGGCGTGCGCCACCAGACGCCGCTCGTCGTCGGCGTCGGGGAAGGCGAGACCTTCATCGCGTCGTCGGTGGCGGCGTTCCTGAGCGAGACGCGCCGCGGCCACTTCCCCGGTGACGGCGAAATCGTCGAGATCACGCCCGCAGGCGCGCGCTTCCTCGTCGATGGCGACTCGCCGCGTTTGCCGGAGGAGATCCCGTGGGATCAGGACGTCGCCGAAAAGGGCGGCTTCGAGACGTTCATGCTCAAGGAGATCTACGAACAGCCGGACGCGGTGGGCGAGACGATCGGCGACCGCGTGCGCGGCCACAACCTCGTGCTCGAGGCGCTCGGCATGACCGAGCTCGAGGTGCAGAACCTGCGCCGCATCGTCATCGTCGCGTGCGGCACCGCGTACCACGCCGCCGTCGTCGGCAGGTACGTGATCGAGGAATGGGCCCGCGTCCCGGTCGAGCCGGACATCGCCAGCGAGTGGATCTACCGCAACCCGGTCCTGTCCAAGGACACGCTCGTCATCGGCATCTCGCAGTCGGGCGAGACGCGCGACACGGTGAACGCCGTGAAGCTCGCCCGAGAGAAGGGCGCCCGCACGCTCGCCATCACCAACCTCATGGGCACGCAGATCACGCGCGAGGCCGAGGCGACGATCTACACGCGCTGCGGTCTCGAGGTCGGCGTGGCGGCATCGAAGACGTTCACGGCGCAGGCGGCGCTGCTCTGCCTGATCGCGCTGAAGATGGCGCAGATCCGCAAGACGATCCCCCAGGACGAGATCGACTTCATCCTCGACCGCCTGCACGAGCTGCCGGAAAAGATGCAGGCGTTCCTCGACGACGTCGACTCGGGCCGCCATCGCATCGACGAGATCGCGCAGCGCTTCCACGACAAGCCGTTCTTCCTCTATCTCGGGCGGCACATCGGCCTGCCGGTCGCGCTCGAGGGCGCGCTGAAGCTGAAGGAGATCTCGTACATCCCGACCGACGCCTACTCGGCGGGGGAGATGAAGCACGGGCCTATCGCGCTCCTCGTCGAGGGGTCGCCGGTGGTCGTCGTGGCGA
>JAFALP010000009.1 GCA_019234175.1 Actinomycetota bacterium
CCTCCTCGGCCTTCGCGCCGTCGGGCGGCCTGTAGTCCGGCGCCTTCTCTTCGTCGAAGTCGGGGACGTCCGCCCCCTCCCATTTCTCGCCGTTCCAGAACACGTACTTCTTCCGCTCCGACCACGGCTCGCCGTCCGGGTCGGCTGAGGCGCGGTTGTAGAGGATGCGCCGGTTCGCCGGCCACGCCCACGCCCATTCGGCTGCGACGTAGCTCTGCTCCCAGTGCGGCTTCCTCCGCGCCGCCTGGTTGATGCCGTCCGCGTACACGCCGCAGTAGATCCAGCACCCGCACACGGTCGAGCCGTCCGGCTTCAGCTCCTTGTACGACGACAGCCACTTGCCGGTCGGGATCTCCCAGCCGTTGACCTCCGCCAGGACGGCCTCGGCATCCGGCTCCTGGATCTGCGAGTGCGTCGGGTACTCCCAGCGCAGGGCGTTGATCAGCTCGTCGCGCGCTTCCTTCGACTCGGCGAGCTTCTGCTTGATGCGGCGGCCGAGGTGGAAGTAGAACCAGAGCTCGGAGCGGCAGTCCTCCTTCGGCTCGGTCGCCTGCCAGTGCCACTGCAGCAGCCGCTGCGTGTTCGTGAACGAGCCGTCTTTCTCCGTGTGCGCCGCGGCAGGCATGAAGAAGATCTCCGTGGGGATCTGCTCGGTCCTCAGCTCGCCGGTTTCGATCTCCGGGCTGTCGTACCAGAACGACGCCGATTCGATCTCGACGAGGTCGCGCACGACGAGCCAGTCGAGCTTCGCGAGCGCGAGACGATGTGCCTTGCCGTTCGCGTTCCCGACCGCGGGGTTCTCGCCGGCGATGATGTAGCCCTTCACGTTCCCCTCGAGCATCTGCTCGAGCGTCCAGTAGACGGAGTTGTCGTCGTCGATCCTCGGCAGCTTCTCGAAGAGCCAGTCGTTGTCCTCGGTCGCGTGCTCGCCGAAGTAGGCCTTCATCAGGCTGACGAAGTACGCGTCCATGTGCCCCCACCAGCCGGTGGGCGCGCTCGTCGTCCGGATGAAGCTCTCGTAGTCCCCGTACTTCTCGGTGTGCGGCATGGGGATGTAGCCGGGGAGGATGTTGTAGAGCGTCGGAATGTCGGTCGATCCCTGGATCGACGCGTGGCCGCGCAGCGCCATGATCCCGCCGCCGGGGCGGCCGATGTTCCCGAGCAGGGCCTGGATGATCGACGCCGTCCGGATGATCTGGACGCCGACCGTGTGCTGCGTCCAGCCGACCGCGTACGCGATCGCGCTCGTGCGCTCGCGGCCGGAGTTGCGGGCGAGCGCCTCGCACACGGCGACGAACTCGTCGATGGAGCAGCCGCACGTCTCCGCGACGAGCTCGGGCGTGTAGCGCTGATAGTGACGCTTCAGGATCTGGAAGACACAGCGCGGATGCGAAAGCGCCGGATCCTCGGACGGGGGCTCACCGTGCTGCAGACCGCCGCCCGCTCCGCCGTGTCCCGACGCCTCACCCGTCGCCGCGTCGAAGCCCTGCTCGGGATCGCCGCCGGAGCCGTGGGTCTCCATGCCCTCGTACATCCACTTCGTGACCTCGTACTTGCCCTCGCCCGGGTCCCAGCCGGAGAAGAGGCCGTCGAGGTCCTCCGTGTCGGCGAACTCGTCCGAGATGATCACCGGTGCGTTCGTGTAGTGCTTGACGTACTCCTCGAACCAGAGGTCGTTCTGGAGGATGTAGTTGACGATGCCGCCCAGGAAGGCGATGTCGCTTCCCGCGCGGATCCCCACCCATCGCGTCGCCATCGCGCTCGTGCGCGTGAAGCGCGGGTCGACGTGGATGACCTCAGCGCCGCGCTCGCGCGCCTCCATCACCCACTGGAACCCCACCGGGTGGTTCTCGGCGAAGTTCGACCCCATGATCACGATGCAGTCGGAGTTCGCGAGGTCCTGCTGCATCGTCGTGGCCCCGCCTCGTCCGAACGAGGTCCCCAGACCGGGGACCGTGGAGCTGTGTCATATACGGGCCTGGTTCTCGACCTGCACGACGCCGAGGCCCGTCATCAGCTTCTTGATGAGGTAGTTCTCCTCGTTGTCGAGCGTCGCGCCGCCGAGGTTCGCGATCGCCATCGTCCGGTTGGCCGGGTTGCCGTCCTCCGTCTCGGTCTCCCAGGTCGCCGCGCGCGTGTCGACGATCCGGTCGGCGATCATGTCCATCGCCGTTTCGAGGTCGAGCTCCTCCCAGGCGGTCGCGTACGGCCGCCGGTACTTGACCGTGGACTCGCGGAGCGGCGACTGCACGTAGCTCTTCGACGCTTGCCCCTTCGGGCAGAGGCGGCCGCGTGAGATCGGGCTCGCCGGATCGCCCTCGATGTGCGTGACATCGCCGTCCTTCACGTAGACGAGCTGGCCGCAGCCGACCGCGCAGTACGGGCACACCGATTGCACGACGCGGTCGGCCGCGTCGATGCGCGGCGTCAGCGTGCGCGAGCGCGGGGACTGTGCCGCACGTCCGAGCCCCCGCAGGTCGCCTTCGCGGATCTGTCGCAGGACGGGCCACGAGGCGATCAGCTCACCGAGCGTCACGTCCTCCTTGTCTCACGGCGTCGTCTCCTGAAACAAATCGTAGTACGAATGTTTTGCCCTTGGACGAACGGCGGGAGCGGGCCTCCGCAGCCGTTGCTCTCGCCGCGGTCTTTCTGCAGCCGATCGCCGCCCGACTGCCGCGACCCCCCGCTGGGTCTACGCTGTAGCGATGCTCGCACTGGCAGCCGTGGTGCTCGCCACCCAGCCGAATCTGTCCAAGCTGGTGCTGAAGCCCGCGGCGGTCGGGAGCGGGTACGTGCTCGTGCAGCGCTCGGACGGGAGGGGCACGGCGCAGCGCACGCTCGACCTGTGCGGGACGACGAACTACGGGAGCGAGTCGCTGCGGGTGAACCGGCTGCAGGTCGACTACCTGAAGCCGAACGCGAAGCTCGCGCTCTCGAACGAGGTGGTGACGTACAAGTCCGGCGGCGCCGCCGAGGCGATGCAGGAGGTGGCGCAGCACGCCGCGACATGTCCGAACAAGCCGATCGCGTTCGAGGGGCAGCCGCCGCTGACGTACAGGATCACGCGGCTCACCGACTCGAAGTTGCTGAGGGGCTACATCGCCTTGCGCGTGGACGTGTCCGGAAAGATCCAGGGAAAGAAGGTGAGCGCCGTGCGCTTCGCCGTGTACCAGCGCTCCGGGAACATCCTCTCCGGCGTCTACAGCTATGCGGCCACGGGTGTGACCGCGGCGCAGCAGGAGGCCTTCGTCCTCCACGCCGCCGAGGCGAGCGCGAAGGCGCTCCGCGGCACCGTCCAGACAGGTCCCGCGGCTTAATCCGCGGTTAATCCCACCCCTGCTAGACCGGTGGGGTGCGGGACCGGACGAGGACGTTGGGCATGCTGACGGCCGCCGGCGTGGTCGGAAGCGCGGTCACGATCGGCGCGGCGTCGGCCTTCGGCGCGCTCGGAAGCTCGACGACGACGGTCCGCGAGATCACGCCCCCCGTCGGCGCCGACTCGGGCACGTTCGTCGGCACCGCGAAGGCCATGACCATCCACGACGTGTACGTGCGGGATGCCCCGGGCGTCGTCCAGCTCGCGTCCGCCGGCCGTCCGCTCGGCTCCGGCTTCGTCGTGGACAAGGTCGGCCACATCGTCACGAACGCGGGCGTCGTGGAGGACGCCGCTCCGATCTCCGTGAGCTTCTCCAACCGCGAGCGGATGCCGGCGACGGTGGTCGGACGCGATCCGTCCACCGATCTCGCCGTGCTCCAGGTGCACATCAGCTCGCGCGCCTTGACGCCGCTCGCGCTCGGCGAGTCGGCCGACCTGCGCGTCGGGGACCCGGTGGTCGCCATCGGCAACCCGCTCGGTGACGGCCGGTCCGTCACCGCCGGCATCGTCAGCGCGCTCGACCACGGTGTGCGCACCGACGCGAAGCTGAGCCACGGCACGTGGGGCGGGCCGCTCGTGAACGCGCAGGGAGCCGTCGTCGGCGTCACGTCGCTCTCGCGCGACGGAAGCGGCGTCGCCATCCCGATCGACACGGTGCGCATCGTCGTCGCGGAGCTGATCGCGAGCGGGCGCGTCGAGCACCCCTTCATCGGCGTGCAGACGCGCGCGATCACGCCCGCCGTCGCCGAGCTCTTCCGCCTGCCCGTGTCGCGCGGCCTGCTCGTGAGCACGGTGTGCTCGAGCACGGGTGCGGCGAGCGCGGGGCTGCACGGGGCGACACAAGAGGTGACGGTCGCGGGGAACACGTGGCCGATCGGCGGCGACATCATCGTGAAGGCGGACGGTGTCCCCGTCGGGTCCGTCGGCGCGCTGCGCGCGCTCGTCGCGCAGATGCAGCCGGGACAGTCGATGACACTCGACGTCGTTCGCGGCACGAAAACCTTGTTCTTGCACGTCAAGCTCGGACGGCAACCGCTCTCGCCGAGATGCTGACCGTCCTCCAGACCGGCCCTGCAGCACGAGGGCCGGCTCCCGTAACGCTGCAGGCCAGCGCAGCAGCGGGAGCATGAGACGGGGGCCCCGACCGCCTGCCCGGGGCCCCCGACTCTCTTCCTCGGCTTCGGACTCCGCCAACGCGTTGCGTTAGCTCCGTCCCGGAGTCTTTGCGCGTGACGCGCGTTTCCGGCCCGTCGCTACCCTTGCCGGCGTGGAGCGGGAGGAGTTGCGGCACGGCCGCATTGAGACTGCCGACGAGATCGAGCCGCTCGAGGACGAGGAGCTCTGGGACGGCGAGGAAGACGGCGATCACGCCGGGTGGTATTGCGTGCGGACCGATCCGTTTCCATGTCCTGCTCCCGGGTGCGCGTACGTCGCCGAGTTCATGACGGCGGCCCATCTCGTGCTCGTATGGCAGGAGCGCGACGATCCCAACTTGCTCCGCCACGCGGGGCGCGCGAAAGAGGTCGGCCGCAACCCGCGCGTGGTCACGTACGAGATCTCGTTCGGGCCGAGCGCGTCGTATTACGCGTGGGAGGCCGCAGGCCGGCCGGTGCACGGCATCCGCGGCAAGTGATCGAGCGCCACTTCGGGGAGTCGGCGCCTCTCACCGTCGGCATCGAGGAGGAGCTCATGCTCCTCGACGCCGAGACGCTCGAGCCCGTCGACGCCGTCGGCCTGTTCGTCGGTGAGGCGGACGGTGGGAGGATGAAGACGGAGCTGCACGCGTCCGTCGTCGAGCTCAACACCGACATCTGCGCCGGCGTCGACGAGGCGGTCGAAGCGCTCCGGTCGCTGCGCGCCGAGGCGGCGCGCATCGCCGCCGCCAACGGCCTCGCGATCGCCGCCGCCGGCGCGCACCCGACGGCGACGTTCGAGTCGCTCCCCGTCGTGCAGGAGGAGCGGTACCTCGCCATGCTGCGCGACGTCGGGTATGCCGCCCGACGTCAGGGCGTGAACGGCCTGCACGTGCACGTGGGCATGGCGAGCGCCGACGAGTGCTACGACCGCATGGAGGCGCTGCTGCCGTGGCTTCCGGCGGTCCTCGCGCTCTCGGCGAACTCCCCGTTCCTCGACGGCGAGGACACCGGGATGCTCTCGAACCGGGCGCTCGTCCTCTCCGAGCTGCCGCGCGCGGGCGCGCCACCCGCGTTCGGCTCCTACGACGCCTGGGAGGCGTGGACGGAACGGCTCGTCGCGCTCGGCGTGATGGACGACTACACGCGGCTCTGGTGGGACGTGCGGCCCCATCCGCGCTTCGGCACGCTCGAGATCCGGATCGCCGACCAGCCGACGTCGCTCGAGCGCACCGCCCTCGTCGCGCGCACGATCGTCGACCTCGTCGCCTCCGCTCGAAGCCGCGACCCGATGCCGCGCGGCGACTATCTCCAGAACCGCTGGGCGGCGGCGCAGTCCGGCCTCGGCGCGCAGGTCATCCATCCCGACGGCGACCGCCTCGTCACCGTGCGCCATCTTCTCGGCGATCCGCCGGAGCCGGAAGCGATGCGCCAGCGCGAGCTCGGCCCCGAGCGCGCGGCGGCGGATCTCGTCGCGAGGACGCTAGGCTGACCGCATGCCGACGCAGACCGAGACGCTGCAGGTGAGCGGGATCCGCTGCGAGCGCTGTGTCGCCCGCCTGGCGAACGCGCTCACCGGCCACGAGGGCCTCGAGGCGGCGAACGCGACCCTCATGGGCCAGGTCATGCTCTCCTGGGACGACGAGCGCACGAGCCGCGAGGATCTCGTCGCCGCGCTCGCGAAGGCCGGCTTCCGGGAATCCTGAACGCCCCAGAGGCGTTCTGGCTAGTGTGGCCGTGATGGCTGAAGCTCCGCCCGATGCAGCACGTCTCGCTTCGGACGCGCGCGATCGCGTCCATTTCGAGGAGGAGGCGCTCGGGCTCTCCGACCAGGTCTACCGCGTCGCGCGGCACCTCGCCGGCTCACGCGAAGAGGCGGACGACCTCGTGCAGGAGACGTACGCGCGCGCGTTCCGCAGCTGGCGCTCGTACCAGCCCGGGACGAACCTCCGCGCGTGGCTTCTGCGTATCCTCACGAACCTCAACATCGACCGCGGCCGCAAAGCGCAGCGCACGCCCCCGATGCAGGGGCTCGAGGCGAACGACTATTTCCTGTACGACCGCCTGTCCGAGTCCGACGGCGGGATCAGCGACGAGGACCGCGTCGTCGAGCGGCTGTCGCAGGACGACATCGTCTCGGCGTTGTCCTCGGTCCCCCACGACTTTCGCGACGTGATCGTGCTCGTCGACATCGGAGATTTCAGCTATCAGGACGCGGCGCAGATCCTCGACATCCCCATCGGGACGGTGATGTCACGGCTGCATCGCGGACGACGCATCCTGAAGCGCGAGCTCGCCGAGTCCGTGCTCGAGGAGGGTGAATGATGGGTCACATCGACGACCCCTGCGCGCACTGCGAAGAGATGATGCAGCCGTATCTCGACCACATCCTGAACGAAGAGGAGAAGCTCGAGGCGGAGGCGCATCTCAGCGAGTGCGATTGGTGCCGCCGTCGGTACAGGTTCGAGGAGAGCCTGCGCGTGTACGTGCGCCAGGTCGTCACCGAGCCGATGCCTGCCGAGCTGAAGTTGAAGCTCGCGGCGCTCCGTCTGCCGCTCGAGTAGCTACAGGACGAGCTTCGCGTTCCGCGGCATGGGATGGTCGCCGCGCGCGAGCTGGCCCTCGACCTGCGCGAGGACATGTCCGCGGAGCTCGCTCGACGTCGTCCAGCGGATGTCGATCGGGTACGGCGCCCAGCTCACCGCCTGCACCGTCCACTCCGGCACGCGCGGCGCGAACAGACGGCGGATTCGGCGGAAGCGTCCCTCCTCGAGCTGCGGCCGCACGCGGTAGGCGTACAGCTCCCACTCGCGTCCGTCCGGCGCGACCATCCGGACGCTCGGCCTAAGCCCGCTCATCGACGTCTCCCGGCGAACGCAGGTCGTCGCACTCGACGAGGCGTGCGGGAAGCGAGCGCGCGCCCTCATCGGGCACGTCGCCCCAGACCGCGCGCGCGAGCAGAACGGGATGGAGGCGGACGCCGCCGTAGGTGCACGCGTACACCTCGCCGCCGTCGGACTGCCACGCCGCGACGACGCGGTCGACGGCGCGCGGATCGAGATCGGGGCCGTCGGCGAGCACGACGACGGCCGCCTCCACGTCCTCGGCCAGCGAGTCGAGCCCGCAGCGGAGCGACGCGCCCGGCCCGCGCTCCCACCCGGGACATGCGACCGTGCGCGCGTCCGTGTCCACGTCGTGCGCCCCGGTGACGACGAGGACGTCGTCCACCGAGCTCGCGCGCACCGCGTCGAGCACGCGCGGCAGCAGCGCCTGCTGCTTGGGAGGATCGTCGCCGTACCGCGACGACGCGCCCGCAGCGAGTACCACAGCCCAGATCGTCACCTCGCGTCCAAGCTACCGACCGGGGGCGAGGCCGACGCCAAGCCGAACGTGCGAAGGACGCTCGGCTCAGGAGCAGCCGGCGAGAGCCGCCCAACGTGATTCCACGTTGGCGACGTAGCGCATGCTGATCGGGCCGAGGACGTCGTTGTCCTGGTCGATCCTCGTCGGGCCGGCGTTGTACGCGGCGAGCGCGAGGTCGGTCCGGTTGTAGCGGTTGAAGAGCACCTGCAGGTAGCGCGCCCCAGCGAGGACGTTCGTCGCCGGGTTGTTCACGTTCAGGTCCAGCGACGCCCCTGTGGTCGGCAGGACCTGGAGGAGCCCACGCGCGTCCTTCGGCGAGATCGCACCCGGCTTGAAGTTCGACTCCACCTGCGCGACCGCGACGAGCATCGACAGCTGGAAGCCGGTGTCATTCGCCGCGCGCGTGAACGCGGGGCGGTACTTCGTCGGGATCGGGCAGCGGTTCGACGTGAGCCGGCCGGCGGTCGGCAGCGCCGGCAGCCGCGGGGCGGCGACGGGCGTCTCGCGCGTCCCGCGGGCCCCGGCCGCGACCGCGACGGAGCACGCGACGAGCGCGACACCGAGGAGGATGAGGAGCCGGGTCCGCATAGCCGGGGGCCGGACCCTATCGCACGTCAGCCGAGTTCGGCGAGCGCCCGGCGGAGAAGCGCCCGGGCGACGTCGACCTTCCACGCCGTGCGCGGGAGCGGCGTGGCCGCGTCCACGGTCTCGCCGTCGAGGAGCCACGGGATCGGCGCCACACCGGCGAACGCGATTCGCGTCCTTGCGCCCGTCCTTGCGGCGGCGACGCCGACCTGCGGAAAGGACCATCGCCTTCGGTCCATCGCCTTCAGGTAGACGCTCGCCTCCGCCGGCGGGACCTCGATCTCGAGGATGGCCTCGCCCGGCTCGAGCGTCGTCGTCCGCCGGTCGGCCTCGTCGGGGAGGCGGTACAGCGCGGCGAGCGGGAGGTTGCGGCGGCTCGTGTGCAGCCGCGCGTCGAGGGCGAGCAGCGCGGCGGCGACGTCGGAGGGATGGGCCGACACGCAGAAGTCGTTGGCGAAGATCGCGTGCTCGCGATGCTCGCCCTCGGCGGCGTGGCAGCGGTCGCCTCCGTGCAGCCGGCACGGGTAGCGAAGCCGCCAGTACCAGCAGCGCGTCGACTGGAGCAGGTTGCCGCCCACCGTTCCCATCCGCCGCAGCTGCGGCGACGCGGCCAGGCGGCACGCCTCCCGCAAGGCATCGGGCACCTGCGCCGACTCGAGCTCGGCGAGCGTCGTTCCGGCGCCGATCCGGCCGTCGCGCACCCCGCGCGGGACGATCGCGCGCAGGTCGACGAGCGACGTCGTCTGCAGGATGCCGTCGCGGAGGAGCGGCACCACCTCGGTGCCGCCGGCGACGAAGACGCCGCCGTCGAGCTCGTCGAGGCTAGACGGCCGCAGGAGCTCCACGGCGTTCCTTCAGTGCGCGGAGCATCTCCTCGCGCGTGATGGGCAGCCCGTGCACGTCGGCGCCGGTCGCGTCGCGGATCGCATTCCCGATCGCGGCGGCGATGGGAACGATCGGCGGCTCGCCCAGCCCTTTCGACCCGAGGTTGGTCAGGTGCGCGTCCGGCTCGTCGACGAACTCGCACACGATCTCCGGCACGTCCGCGATCGTCGGCACGCGGTACGCGTCCAGCGTCGTCGTCAGCACGCGGCCTGTCTCGGGATCGAGCAGCCGCTGCTCCGAGAGCGTGTGTCCGATGCCCTGGATGATCCCGCCCTCGACCTGGCTCTCGGCGCCGAGCGGATTGATGATGCGGCCGACGTCGTGGATGGCCGCCACGCGCTCGACGCGCACCTCGCCCGTCTCGACGTCCACCGCGACCTCGACGACCTGCACGCCGAATGTGAGCACGCTCATGCCGGTCGGATTCGGCCCGCGCGCGCCCTTCCCCAGGATCTGCGCGTTGCCGAGCATGGAGAGGAACTCGGTGAGATCGACGGAGAGGTTGCCGTCGGCGGAGACGATGGTCGCGTCGCGGATGTCGAGCACGCGTTCCTCGAGGTCGTAGCGCTGCGCCGCGATCTCGACGATCTGCCGCTTCGCGTCCGCAGCCGCGGCTCGAACCGCCGGCCCGACGGACGGCGTCGTCGACGATCCTGCCGAGAGCGTCGCGTACGGCCCCCGCGCCGTGTCGCCGAGCGCGACCTCGACGCGGTCGAGCGGGACGCCGAGCTCCTCCGCCGCGATCTGCGCCATCGCCGTGCGCGTGCCCGTCCCGATGTCCTGCATGGCGGTGACGACGACGATGCGGCCGTCGGAGCCGACGCGCGTCCACGCGTACGACGGTGGTCCGCCGCCGCCGTACCACACCTGGCTCGCCATGCCGACGCCGCGCTTCCACCGCGCGTCCGAGCGCGCGCGCACCTCGTGGCGGCGCTCCCAGTGCTTCTCCGCGCGCGCGTAGCACTCGGCGAGGTTCTTCGACGAGTACGGCGTCCCGTCGTTCGACGTCGCGTCGTTCTTCCGCCGCATCTCCAGCGGGTCGAGGTCGAGCTTCTTCGCCAGCTCGTCCACGATGCACTCGAGCCCGAACGTGCCTTCGACGAAGCCCGGCGCGCGGAACGCCTTCATCGGCGGGGTGTTGATCTTGGCCGTGGAGCGGACGGTGCGAACGTTGTCGCACGCGTACAGCATCTTCATCGGGCCTTCCGTGGACGCGGACCATCCGTCCCAGCCGAGCGCGTTGATGAACTCGCCGCCGAGCGCGACGATCGTCCCGTCGCTCCGCGCGGCGGCGGTCAGCTTCTGGATCGTCCCGTTCCTGTTTCCGGCGGCGACGTTCTCCTCGCGCCGCGTCAGCGCACAGCGCACCGGACGGCCGGTCGCACGCGCGAGGACGGCGGCGGCGAACGTGAACTCGCCGGCGGAGTTCTTCGCGCCGAAGCCGCCGCCCATGTACTCGCAGACGACGCGCACCTTGTCGGGCGCGATCCCGAGGCCCTTCGCCACCTCCTCGCGGACGCCCCACACGTACTGCGTCGACGTGTAGACGTCGAGGCGGTCGCCGACCCACTCGCAGACCGACTGGTGCGTCTCGAGCGCGTTGTGGAGCACGACCGAGGTCGTGTACGTCCCCTCGACGACGACGTCCGCGTGCGCGACCGCGTCGTCGAAGTCGCCGCGCTCGTACCGCTCCGGCTCGCCGTGGAGGAGCCCGCGCTCGACCGCCTCCTCAGGGTCGACGACGATCTCGAGCTGCTCCCATTCCACCGCGATCGCCGCCGCACCCGCCCGCGCCTGCGCGTCCGTCTCCGCCGCCACCGCCGCGACCGGCGCGCCGACGTAGCCGGCCTCGGTCTCGAGCCCCGGCGCGTCGTCCGGACCGATGGCCGCGCGCACGCCCGGAAGCGCCAGCGCCGGCGCGAGATCGACCCTTGCCGCGCGCGCGTGCGCATACGGCGAGCGCAGCACCGCCGCGTGCAGCATCCCCGGCAGCCGGATGTCGGCGGTGAACCGCGCCTCGCCGCGCACCCGCTCGAGCGCGTCCTTCCGCGTCGCCGCGCGCCCGACGACGTCGCGCGGCCCTGCAGGCCATTGCGAGAGCGGATCCTCCTCGACGACGAGCCACACCTCCTCGAATCGGCCCTCGACCTCCTTCTCGGTGCGGATCAGTCGCGCCAATGCAGGATCGCCTCCTCGATCTTCGGATACGTGCCGCAGCGGCAGATGTTCCCCGCCATCGCGTGGCGGATCTCGTCCACGGTCGGCTCCGGGCTCGCCGCGACGAGCGCTGCTGCCGACACCACCTGCCCCGGCGTGCAGAAGCCGCACTGCACGGCATCGGCACGCACGAACGCGGCGACGAGTGGGTGGTCGCGCAGCCCCTCGATCGTCGTCACCCGGCCGGAGACGGTGTGTGCGAGCGTGATGCACGAGAGCACCGGCATGCCGTCGACCTGCACCGTGCAGGCGCCGCAGTGCCCTTCGTTGCACGCCACTTTGGTCCCGGTGAGCCCGAGCTCGTCGCGCAGCACCTCGGCGAGGCTCGTCTCGACGGGAACCTCGACGACGTGCTCCTCGCCGTTGACGACGAGCTTCACGACGTCACCGCGAGGATGTCTGCGAGGTGGATGAGCCGAGATGTCGTGCGCGCGATCACGCGGGCGTCCGACTCGTCGTCCGCCTCGGGAAGCGTGCGCCACACGTCGCGCGCCGCGAGCAGCAGCCCGCGGATCTCGTCCAGGTCCTCACCGAGGCCGTTGGGCTCGTACGTCGCGTTCAACGCGAGACCGAGCGCGCCGAACGTGTCCGGCTGCCGGATGAAGAGCAGCGGCATCGCCATCGTCAGGTACTGGTGGATGCGCGCGAGCGGGAGCGGCTGCGACAGCAGCTCCGCCCCGTGCGGCTTCGTCGGCTCGGCCGGCGGCTCGCCGGCGGCGATGCGGCGCGCGTTGCGCCCGAGCATGCCGGCGATGTCCTCGGCGTCGAGCCCGGCGGCGCGCGCGCCCCGCAACGCCATCAGCAGCGAGTTGGGCTGGCCGCCGTACGGATAGTCGGTCGCGTACAGCACCTGCTCGGGCGGAACGAGGTGGAAGAAGCCGAGCAGGTCGATCGCGCTCCACACGGCGGTGTCGAAGAACACGCCAGCCTTGCCCGCGAACCGGCCGGCGAGGCCGGAGAGGTCGGCGATGCCGAGGTGCGCGATGATGAGCTGCACGTCGGGATACCTCTCGACCAGGCGGTGCAGGTGGTCGGCGATCGGCGGCAGGCCGCGGCCGCCGTGGATGAGAATCGGGACGCGTCGCTCGTTCGCGAGCGCGAACACCGGCCCGAGGCGCTCGTCGTCGAGCAGGAACTTCTGCGCACGGGGGTGCAGCTTGATGCCGCGTGCTCCCAGGTCGAGGCACCGTTCCGCCTCCTCGATCGGCTCCTCGCCGAGGTCGAGGCGGACGAAGGGGATCATCCGGCCTTGCGAGCGCTCCGCGAACGCGAGCGTCCGGTCGTTGCCGGCGCGGAAGCCGGGATGGCGGTCGGGCTCGTCGAGGCAGAAGACGAAGCAGCCGGAGACGCCGAAACGGTCGAGCATCCCCTCGAGCTCCTCGTAGCGGCCGAACATCCCGTCGATGTCGTGGCCGAGGTGCGTATGCGCGTCGAAGATCTCGACGCCGGCCGGGAGCTCCGCTCGCAGTGACGCCTCGAACGCTGCGAAGAGCTCGCGTGCGCGATCCAGCGGCTCCACGACCGGACTGTACATAGGATCACGTGCGTGACCGACGTCCTGATCCACGCCGATACCGACCGCGACCCGACGATGCGGCACGAGGTGCCGCTCACCGTCCCCGACCCTTTCCTGTACATCGAGCACGACGGGCGCAGGTACGCGGTCATCACCGCCTTCGAGCGCGAACGGCTCGGCGCCGCCGCCCCCGACATCGAGGCCCTCGCGCCGGAGCAGTTCGGCATGGACGAGCTCCTCCGCGCCGGGACGCCGCCCGCCGAGGCCTGGCTCGAGGTGTACACGCGCGCGCTGCGCGAGATCGGCGTCGGCGAGGCGTCCATTCCGTCGCGGTTCCCGGTCGAGATCGCCGACCATCTCCGCGCACAGGGCGTGACGCTCCGCGTCGACCGCGAGCTCTTCGACGGCCGCCGTCGCAGCAAGACTGCGGCGGAGATCGCCGGCCTTCGCCGCGCGCAGCGCGCGTGCGAGGCCGCTCTCGACGTCGCGCGGAAGATGCTCCGCGAGTCGGAGGCGCGCGACGGCTATCTCCACCTCGGCGGCGAGCCGCTCACGAGCGAGCGCATCAAGGCGGAGATGCAGGTCGTGTTCATCGCGCACGGAGCGGTCGCGGACGAGTTCATCGTCGCCTCCGGGCCGCAGGGCGCCGTCGGGCACGACATGGGCTCGGGCCCCATCGCCGCCGACCTGCCGGTCGTCTTCGACCTGTGGCCGCGCGACACGCAGACCGCGGTCTACACGGACATGACGCGCACGTACGTCGTTGGCACGGTCCCGGACGAGATCGGCGAGTACCACCGCCTGTGCAAGGAGGCGCTCGCCCGCACGGCCGAGGCTGCCCGGCCCGGTGTGAACGGGCGTGCACTCATGCAGATCGCCTGCGACCTCTTCGCCGAGCACGGCTATCCGACCCAGCTGACCAAGCAGCCGGGCGAGGTGCTGGACAGCGGCTTCTTCCACGGCCTCGGGCACGGCGTCGGGCTGGAGGTGCACGAGCGGCCGCGGCTCTCGGTCACCGGCGACGAGCTCGTCCCGGGCGACGTCATCACGCTCGAGCCCGGGCTCTACCGGGCCGGGTACGGGGGCGTCCGGCTCGAGGACATCCTCCTCGTCACCGACGACGGGGTCGAGACGGTGACGCAGTACCCGTACGACCTCGCCCCTTGACTCGATCCGCCGGAATCGGGTAAAGCCTCCCCAAATACATCGGCGTGCAACGGAACGCCGGGCGGCGGGCCCGCGGCGCCGGGAGGAGGGGCACATGGCGACTGTCGTCACGGACAAGCCTGTGACGGTGTTCGAGAACACTCCGGCCGCCGATCCTGCACCACTCGGTCTGGCCGGCTTCGCGCTGACGACGTTCCTGCTCAGCGGGCACAACGCATCGTTCATCCCGGACCTGATCTGGGTCGGGCCTGCGATCTTCTACGGCGGGCTCGCGCAGTTCATGGCCGGCATGTGGGAGTTCCGCAATCGGAACGTCTTCGGCGCCACCGCGTTC
>JAFALP010000200.1 GCA_019234175.1 Actinomycetota bacterium
CGCGGCGCGGCTCAGCCCGCCGAACCTCGGCGCGTACTAGACGCGACGAACGCCGCGAGCTCGTCGAGACGACGCTCCATCGTCTCGCGGCACGCGTGCTCGTGTCCGGCCTGGACGAGCCGCGCACGGAGGCCGGGGTTCCCGTCCAGGCGCTCGAGGGCGTCGACGAGCGCACGCATGTCGGACGGCGGAACGAGGAGCCCGCTCTCGCCGCGGTCGACCGCAGACGCGACGCTGCCGACGTCGGTCGCGACCACCGGTGTGCCCGCCGCCTGAGCCTCGACGATCACCTGTGGCAGTCCCTCCGTCAGCGAGACGTGGACGAATGCGTTCGCCGCCCGGTAGTGCTCCCACAGCGCCGGCCCGCTCGGCACGTACCCGACGAGATCGAGCGCGTCGGCGACGCCCGCCTCGCGGGCGCGGTCGCGGACACGGCCCGCGAGCGGCCCGGTGCCGACGATCGTCAGCCGCCAGTCGCGCCGCCGGCGCAGCTCGGCGAGGAGGTCGACGAGGAGCAACGGGTTCTTCTCCGCGTCGATGCGGCCGACGCTGACGAGTCGAAGCGGCTCCTCCCACGTCCGGGCGAGCGCGTCGTCGAGCGGAACGACCGCGCTCTCGGGGACGAGCGAGAACGATGTGACGAGAACCGGCGCGCCTCCGGCGTAGCGGCGCCCGAGCTCGTCTCCCACGACGATCGTCGGATGCCTTCGGGCGAGGGCCCGGAACGTCCATTCGAGCGCGTGTGCGACGCCGACCGCCCACAGCCAGCGACGGCTCGGGAGCCGGTTGCGGATGTACTCCGGGAAGTCCTGGCGGATGCCGAGCAGAAGCGGGACTCGCCGGCGGGCCGAGAGCGCGAGCACGAGGCCGAGCGGGTGCGGGCCGAACACGAGGAGCGCGTCGAGGCGTGGGAGCTCCCGGGCGACCGCCCGGTGGGCCCCCCTCACGGCGCGCAGGAGCGCAGCCACGTCGCGCACGCTCGGGTAGTGCGGGAGCGGCACGAGCCGGACGCCCTCGGCCGGAAGGGCGTAGGGGCCGGGCTCCCCGGCGGGGTCGGCGCGGCCGAAGAGCACGACCTCCTCCACCCGAGGGGGGAGCCCGGCGATGAAGTGGACGAAGGCGCGATCGGTCGTGATCGAGCCCTCGTGTCGGCGGAAGACGTCGTCGGTGTAGACCCCGAGGCGCACGGCGCGGGGATCCTATGCGTGTAGCCCTTGGCTTCACGGGGCATTACCGGGCAAGACGTGAGCGGCGAGGGCTACGAGATCGAGTCGAGCGACGTCGGGCTCGGCCACTACCTGGACATCGTCCGTCGCAGGAAGTGGACCGCGCTCGTCGTGCTCGCGGCTGCCGTCGTCGCGGGCGCCGCCTACGGGCTGACGCAGCCCAAGCGGTACGAGGCGCAGATGGAGGTCGTCGTCGGCCAGGGCCAGGGCCTCGTCGACCCGGCGTACCTGGGCGCGTCCGTTCAGCCGATCACCGCGACGATGGCGGAGCTGGCGAAGAGCACCATCGTCGCGCAGCAGGTCATTCGCAGGCTCGACCTGAAGACGACGCCGCCCGCTCTGCTGAAGAAGGTGTCCGTCGCGATCAATCCGCAGACGGCGGTGCTCGACGTGTCGGTGAAGGCCGCGACGAAGCGACAGGCCGTTGCGATCGCGTCGACGCTCGGAACCGTGTTCTCGCGGCTCGTTGCGCAGCGTTTTGCGGCGACGCCGCAGCCGAACGGCAACAACAGGACAGCACCCCTGACCGCGACCGTGTTCGACCCCGCGCATGCGCTTCCGAGCGCGGTCTCGCCACGACCCAAGCTCGACATCGCGATCGCCGCCGTGCTCGGCCTCGTGCTCGGCCTCGTCGCCGCATTCGCCCGGAACTACTTCGACCGGCGCCTGCGGGATCGCGACTCGGTCGAGAAAGCGTTCGGCGTGCCCGTCATCGCTCAGATCCCGTTCGACCATTCGCGATCGTCCCGATCGCGCGGTCGCGTCGAGTGGGGCGACTTCGGCGAGATGGTGGAGGCCTTCCGCGGCCTGCGCGCGAATCTGAGCTACCTCTCGGTCCGCAGCCCGCTCCGGACGATCCTCGTCACGAGCGCGACGCCGGGACAGGGCAAGACGACCGTCGCGGCGAACCTCGGCCTCGCAATGGCGCGGCAAGGCGCAGCGACGGCCGTCGTCGAGGCGGACCTGCGCAGGCCGCGACTCGACGAGGCATACAGCGTCGTCCACAGCAGCTCCGGACTCACCGGGCTTCTCGTCGGCCACGCAGGTCTCGAGGACGCGCTCGTCGACGTGGGGCCGCCCGGCGGCCAGGCGCTCGCCGGCCGGCTCGCGCTGCTGCCGAGCGGCGCACTTCCTCCGAATCCGTCCGAGCTGCTCTCGAGCTTCCAGATGCGCGATGCCCTCGACCAGCTGAAGCAGAGCTTCGATTACGTCATCGTCGACTCGTCTCCGCTCATGCTCGTCGCGGACCCGCTCGAGGTGGCGCGGATGGTCGACGGCGTCGTCGTCGTCGTGCGCAAGGACGACGCGAGCCGAGACGAGGCACGAGAGGTTCGCGCCGTCGTGGAGCGCCTCGGCGTCCACCTTCTCGGCGTCGTCCTCACCGACACCGAGCACCTGGGCGCGTCGTACGGCCACTACGGCGAGGCGCCGGGAGAGACTCCGCCGCGCCGGACGCGCCGGCGACTGCGTCACGCCGCGGTGCAGCACGAGGAGGCGTAGCGACGGCCGCCCACGCGCTCGCCCGTGGCCGGCAGCTCGGAGCCCAGCAGACGCTCCTCGTCGCCGGGCTCGTCGCGCTCGCGGCGATCGCCGCTCCGTTGGCCGTGGCGAAGCCGACCTACGGGATCGGCCTCGTCGCGGCAGTGGTCCTCCTCGTGGCCGTCGCGGCGCGCCCGGTCGTGCTCGTTTGCATCCTCGTCTTCACGCTCTTCGTCGAATCGGTGCACATCGCGCCGGGCCTGACCGCCGACCGGGCGGCGGGCGGTCTCGCCATCGTCGTGCTCGCGGCCTATCTCTTCCAGCACGGGTTGCGCGGCCTCCGCTTCAACTGGCTCATCGGGATGGTGCTCGCCTACGGAGCGTGGAGCCTCCTGAGCTACTACTGGTCGGCGTACCAGAGCGCGGCACTCAAGGTCTTCGTCTCGTACGTGCTTGCGCTCGCGTACATGCTCGCCATCGCCGTCATGGTCCGCCGGGTCGGCGACGTCCAGCTCGTATTCGGAACGATGGCCCTCGGCGCCTTCATCTTCGGGTTGGTCGCGTTCGTGTCGTACAAGTCCGGGACCTACCGCGCGGCCGGCCTGCAGGGTGATCCGAACTT
>JAFALP010000220.1 GCA_019234175.1 Actinomycetota bacterium
GGCCTGAAGGGGCTGAAGGTGGCGCCGTTCTACGGCTGCCAGATCCTCCGCCCGTCCAAGATCATGGGCTTCGAGGATCCCGACCGGCCGTGGTCGCTCGAGCGGATCATCGAGGCGTGCGGCGGCGAGGCGATCGACTACCCGGCGAAGATCAAATGCTGCGGCTTCCCGATCATCGCGGCGCGCGAGGAGACGGCTCTCGGCGAGGTCATCCAGCCGATCGAGCAGGCGATGGAGGCCGGCGCGGACGTGATGGTCACGCCGTGCCCGCTCTGCCATCTCTCGCTCGACGCGTGGCAGCAGAAGCTCGAGGCCTCGACCGGCCGGACGTTCAACCTGCCGGTGCTGCATCTCGCACAGCTCGTGGGCGTCGCCGCCGGGATCGAGGAGTCGGAGCTGAAGTTCAAGCGCCACATCGTCGATCCGCGGCCTGCGCTCGAGCGGCTGCAGGTCTGAGCACGGCGCAAGGTTCCGCGCTGCGGCGGGATCGGATGCATATCGGAGGGGCGGAATCCGGCGCGAGTGGCTTCGGCCGCCGCGCCGGAGCTCTCCTGGGCGCGGCGCTCGGCTGGGGTCTGGTGGAAGCCGGGTGGCCGCGCCTGCGAGAGCTCGAGCTGGAGGTGCCCGGCCTGCCGCCGGAGCTCGACGGCCTTCGCATCGCGCACCTCTCCGACTTCCATCTCGGCGTCGCGTCGCCGGGGACGGGCGCGGTGGCGAAGGCGATCGCATGGACGGCGCGGCGGAAGCCGGACCTGGTCGCCATCACGGGCGACCTGCTGACGCACCCGCGCGGCGAGCCGATCCTGCGCGGGCTCGTGACGTGGATGCCGAAGCCCGCGATCGCGGTGCTCGGCAACCACGACCTCGCCATCTCCCGTGATCCGCAGGCCGTCCGCTCCGATCTCCAGGATCTCGCGCCGGCGACGCTGCTCCGCGACGAGGGGACGATGCTCGAGCTGCGCGGCCGCCGGGTCTGGATCGCCGGCGTCGATCCGCGGCTGATCGTTCGCGGCCGCCCGAAGGTCGATCCGAACTCGCTCTCGCGCGAGGCCGACTTCCGCATTCTGCTGTGCCACTACCCGCGCGTCCTCGACGCGCTCGAGCCGGGTCGCTTCGAGCTCGTGCTCGCGGGGCACATGCACGATGGACAGATCGCGCTGCCGTATCCCGGCGGCAAGATCCGCTTCGCGCACCTCTCCGCCCGCTACCCGCGCGGCGTCTTCCGCGAGCCGGCGGCGGTCATGCACGTGTCGCCGGGGCTCGGGACGACCTTCGTCCCGTTCCGCTTCGCGGCGCGGCCCGAGGCGACGGAACTGCATCTACGCTGCGCGTGATGGACGGTCAGGCCTCGATCTCGGCGGAGATCATCGGCCGATATGCGGCGGACGCGGCGCGCGAGATCGTCGGCGTCCGCGATCTCTCCGGGCGCCACGCGGTGAAGGTGGCCGCAGACGACGGCGGGGTGCGGGTGGAGTTGCACCTCGCGGTCGAGTGGGGCGCGTCCATCCCGCGCGTCGGCGGCGCCGTGCAGGAGCGCGTGCGCGAGTACCTCCTGCGCATGGCCGACATCGATCCCGACGTCGTCGCGATCGTCGTGGACGAGATCGGGCCGCGGGAATGACGACGCGCATTGCCGGCCTGACCGGCGCGACGCTGGACACGACGCCGACCGTCTGTCACGACTGCGTGTGGTGGCAGTCGCGCAGCGGGCGCGGTGTGGACAAGCGCAAGTGGATCCGCGGCACCGAGGAGGAGTGGGGCTCCTGGGGCAGCGTCTACTACGACGACGACGGCCGCCTCCTCGGGTCGATGGTGTTCGGCCCCTCGGGGCTCTTCCCGCGCGCGAACGAGCTGCCGGCAGGCCCGCCGAGCGACGACTCCGTCCTCGTCACCTGCGCGTACCTCACCGATCCGTCGAAGCCGTGGGTGCTGCAGTCGCTGTTCCTGACGGCGATCGGCGAGGCGCGCGACCGCGGCGGCCGCGCGCTCGAGGCCTTCGCGTACCGCTACCCCGAGAACGACCGCTCGTACGACCGGTTCCGCGTGCACAAGACCATCTTCCCGTCCGACTTCCTCGCCGACTTCGGCTTCGTCACCGTCCGCGCGCAGGGGCGCGTCGAGCTCGCACGTCTCGAGCTCGGAGGCCTCGTCCCCGTCGCGGAGGGAACGCGCGAGCGCGTGCTGCGGGTGGTGCGTGAGGCGTTCCTGCCGGCGCCTGCGCCGCAGCGGCAGTAGTGCGATACTGCCGCGGTGCTCTGGGAAAGCATCAAGCGGCTCTGGTCGCGGAACAACGACCGGCTCGCCGAGCGCGAGCTCGATCGCGAGATCGCGGACAAGAGCCTGCACGTGAATCCGAATGCGGGCGGGGGCCTCTACGACGAGCCGTTTCAGCCGACCGAGCCTCGGCCCGCGGACGACCTGCCCGACAAGGCGTAACGCGCCGGTCGTGCTGTTGTAGCGTCCAAGCCGTGGGCGGGCGGCTGATTCGCGGTGTCGCGCTCGCGGCGGTCCTGGCCGGGATCGGCGCAGGCGGCGCCTCGTCCGCGCCGTCGGTCGTGGGCGGAACGCCCATCTCCGTGCAGTCGGCGCCGTGGACGGTGTTCATCGCCGCAGACGTCGGCAGGTTCGAGATCGACTGCACCGGGTCCGTGATCGACGCGACCCACGTGCTCACCGCGGCGCACTGCCTGTTCGACGACCGCGGCAACCTCGCACAGGCGTTGGCCGTGACGGTCACCGCCGGCATCTCCAACTTCGTGTCGCCGGACCCGACGCAGCAGCAGCGCCAGGTGACGGGCTATCGCATCCATCCCGGCTTCGTGAACACGGGCATGGGCGAGCCCGACGACGTCGCCGTCCTCACGCTGTCGTCGCCGCTCGACCTGAGCGGCCCGGCCGTGAAATCGGTCGCGCTGCCGGCGGCGAATGTGCCGTTCCCGGCCGGGGCTTCCGTCGTCGTCGCCGGCTTCGGTCTCGAGAGCGGATCTTCATCGGCCGCGACCGGCGCGCTCAACTCGATGACGGCCACCATCGACGCGCAGGGCGAGTGCGGCGACTTCAGCGTCAACGACATCATCACGCTCGACAACGCGTTGATCTTCTGCGACCTCTCGGCGTCGAGCACGTTCTGCGAGGGCGACAGCGGCGCGGGGCTGGTGACGACGAGCGGCACGCCGATGCTCATCGGCATCGTCGACGCATCCGAGATCGGCTGCCCGGTCGGCAAGGACGGCATCGACGAATGGATCGGCGCGCCCGAGATCCTCGACTTCGTTCAGGGCAACCAGAGCCCGCCGACCGCGCCGCGCGCGACCTCGCTCACGGATGCCGAGTTGAGCTACGGGGCCGTCGTCGTCCCCGGCGACTCCATGAAATGCACGACGTCGGGGTGGCCGGCCGGCGTGCAGCTGTCGTTCCAGTTCGTCGACGCGGCGAGCGGCGCCGTGCTCCAGCGGGCGGCGACGGGGACCTACGTCTTGAGGCAGAGCGACGTCGGCAAGCGGATCTTTTGCGTCGCGAGCGCGACGAATGCCGGCGGGACCGCCATCGTCGAGTCGGCATCGAGCCCGGCCGTGAGGCCGTCGCCGAAGGTGCAGATCGCGTCGGTCGCCCCTGCGCACGGCGCGCCCGGCGGAACGACCGTGGTGAACGTCGTCCTCCACGTGCCGGCGGGGCTGTTCGGGACGTTCTCCGTCTGCGTGGCGCCCCCGGCCGGAGTGGCCGTGAGGCGGTGCGTCTCGCGGAAGGCGCCGTTCGGGCCCCCTCTGACCCTCGTGTTCGAGGTGCCCCTGAAGATCAGGGCGACGGCCCCGCTCGGAGTCGCCCGGCTTTCGGTCACCGCGAACGCCGTGACGTCCTCCACGACGAGGACCGCGACACTGCGCGTCGTGAGGCGCTAGACGGCGACGCGCTCGAGCAGCAGCTCGGCGATCTGGATCGCGTTCAGCGCCGCGCCCTTGTTCAGGTTGTCGCAGGCGAGGAAGAGCGCGAGCCCGTTCCGCTCGGCGGCGTAGTCGACGCGGATGCGGCCGACGAGCACGTCGTCGGTCTGCGCCGCTGCGCGCGGCGTCGGCACGTCGACGAGGCGCACGGACGGCGCCGCGCCGAGGACGGAGGCGGCGTCGCCGGGCGAGAGCGGCTCCTCCGTCTCGATCCACACCGCTTCGGCGTGGCCGACGAGCACGGGGACGCGGACGGTGGTCGCGCTGATCGGCAGCTCGGGGAGCTCGAGGATCTTGCGCGCTTCGGCGCGGATCTTCGCCTCCTCGTCCGTCTCGTCGCCGTCCCAGCTCCAGTCCATCGCGAGGTCGTGCTCGGCCTGCGGCTCGGCGAGGAGCGTCTCCATCCGCCGCGCGCCCGCGCCCGACACCGACTGGTAGGTCGATACGCGCACGCGCGCCAGTCCGGCAGCGGCGTGCAGCGGGCCGAGGACGCACGTGAGCGGGATCGTGCAGCAGTTCGGGTTGGCGACGACGCCGTCGTGCTCGAACGCGCGCTCGCCGTTCACTTCGGGCACCACGAGCGGAACGCCGTCCTGCAGGCGGTACGCCGCCGACTTGTCGACGGCGACCGCGCCGCCGCGCACGGCGTGCGGCACGAGCTCGCGCGACGCCGACGTGCCGACGGAGAACAGCGCGAGGTCGACGCCGGCCGACTCGAGCGCCTCGGGCGTCGCCTCTTCGACGACGATGCCGTCGAGGCTCGTGCCCGCCGAACGCTCGGACGCGAACGCGCGCACGTTGCGATGGCCGCGCTCGCGGAGGAGCCTCATCGTCACGGAGCCGACGGCGCCGGTGGCGCCGACGACGGCGATGCGCGCGTCAGGCACCGACGCGCTCCTCGGCGAAGAGCCGGAACTTGTCGTGCACGGCGGCAACTGCCTTCTCGACGTCGGTGGCCCGTACGACGCATGACACGCGGATGGAGGACGTGGAGATGATCTCGATGTTGATCCCGGCCTCGGCGAGCGCCTCGAACATGTCGGCGGCGACGCCCGGATGGCTCTTCATGCCGGCGCCGATGAGCGAGACCTTGGCCACCTCGGGGTCGTAGGCGATGCCGCGCGCGCCGATCTCGCCGCGCAGCTGCTCGAGGATCGGCTGCGCCGCCGGGAGGTCCGTCTTCGGCAGCGTGAACGAGATGTCGGTCGCGCCCTCGGCGGAGACGTTCTGGACGATCATGTCGATGTTGACGCCCGCGTCCGCGAGCGCGCGGAAGACGCGCGCGGCGACGCCGGGGCGATCGGGCACGCCGAGTACCGTGGCCTTCGCCTCGGTGGTGTCGTGCGTGACGCCGGACACGATCGCCTTCTCGAGCATGAGCTGGTCCTCCTCGCCGATCCAGGTGCCCTCGACGTCGCTGAACGCCGACCGCACGTGGAGTGGAACACCGTACCTGCGTGCGATCTCGATCGACCGCGCCATCATCACGCGCGCGCCCGTCGCCGCCATCTCCAGCATCTCCTCGTAACTGACCTTCGGCAGCTTCAGCGCGTCGGGGACGAGCCGCGGGTCGGCGGTGAACACGCCTTCGACGTCGGTGAAGATCTCGCAGGCGCCGCCGAGCGCAGCTGCGAGCGCGACGGCGGTCGCGTCGGAGCCGCCGCGCCCGAGCGTCGTCACCTCGTGCTCGGACGAGACGCCCTGGAAGCCGGCGACGAGGACGATCTTCTCGTCGTCGAGCGCCTCGTTGATGCGCGCGGCGCGCACCTCGACGATCTTCGCCTTGCCGTGCGAGGTGTCGGTGAGGATCCCCGCCTGCGAGCCGGTCAGCGAGATCGCCTCGTGGCCGAGATCGTGGATCGCCATCGCGCAGAGCGCGTTCGAGATGCGCTCGCCGACCGAGACGAGCATGTCGTACTCGCGCGGGTGCGGGTTCGGCGAGACCTCGTGCGCGAGGCGGATGAGGTCGTCGGTGGTGTCGCCCATCGCCGAGAGGACGGCGACGACCCGATGTCCGGTTTCGCGCGCCTCGACGAGCCGGCGGGCGACGTCCTTGATCTTCTGCGTGTCGCCGACGGAGGTGCCGCCGAACTTCATCACCACGAGATCCCGGCCCCGCTGGGCCGAATCCGACTCGAGTTGCGGGATCTCCTCGTGGTGCGTGACGGTCACGCGAAAAGTCTGCCTACATCTCGCGGCGGCCGGTCAGCGCCCGGCCGAGCGTCACCTCGTCGGCGTACTCGAGGTCGCCGCCGACGGGAAGGCCGCTGGCGAGGCGCGTGACGCGGACGCGTCCGCGCAGCCGGTCGGCGAGGTACGCCGCCGTCGCCTCGCCGGTCATGTTCGGGTTCGTCGCGAGCACGACCTCCTGCACGCCATTCCGTTCGACGCGGCGGATGAGCTCGTCCACGCGCAGATGCTCCGGCTCGACGCCGTCGATGGGCGAGAGGGCGCCGCCGAGCACGTGGTAGAGGCCGCGGTACTCGGCCGTGCGCTCGAGCGAGATGAGGTCGACGGGCTGCTCGACGACGCAGATGGTGGTCCGGTCGCGCCGGGAGTCGAGGCAGATGGCGCAGGTCTCCTCTTCCGTGAGGTTGCCGCACTCGTTGCAGAAGCGCACGCGCTCCTTCACCTCGACGATGGCGTCGGCGAGCGCGCTCGCCTCGCCCTTCTGCACCTGGAGGATGTGGAACGCGAGGCGCTGCGCCGTCCGGCTGCCGATCCCCGGCAGGCGGGTCAGCTGCGCGACGAGGTTCTCGACCGACGGGCTGAGCATCCGTTCAGGCTAACGACCGGGCTGGAAAGCGCCGCTTCTCTGCGGCGAGGTGCGGCGCCCACTCGAGGCGGTCGGCGCCGGCGAAGCGGAGGTACGCGGCGAGTGCCTCGCACATGGCGTCGACGAATGCGTCGGCGCGTCCCGGCGCGAAGCCCTGTTCCCACCAGAGACCGAGCACCTCGACGGCGCGCTCGCTCCGGTCGATGCGCGGCTCGATCCGGCCCACGAGGCGGTCGCCGAAGACGATCGGCAGGACGTAGTAGCCCCAGCGCCTCTTGTCGGGCTTGAAGAATCCCTCCCAGACGTGCTCGAACCCGAAGAGGTTCGCGAGCAGGGCGGTGTCCCAGAGCAGCGGGTCGAACGGCGCGATGAAGGCGACGGACGGCATCGCCTCGGGTGGCGTCTCCAGCAGCGCGAGCTCCTCGGGAAGGACGAAGCGCTTTCCGCGTAGGCTCTCGATCTCGACCGGCACGAGCGAGCCGCGGTCGACCAGCTCCTTGTGCAGCACCCTGCGCTCCTCCGGCGCGGCGATGCGGTCGAACGTGCCTCCGGCACCGCCGGCGCCGAGGAGGCCGTGCGCCCGGTACCGCGACAGGAGCTTGTGCAGCAGCTGTTCGCGCTGCGGCGCCTTCCGCGAGAGCACGTCAGCCGGCAGGAGGCGTTCGAGCAGGTCGTAGTAGCGGACGTTGCCGTCGCGCCGCGCGAGGCCGACCACGCCGGTGACGGTGTACGCCTCGAGGACGGAGCGCACGGCGTTCTCCGGCAGGCCGAACCAGTTCTTCGTCGCCCCGGGCTCGGGTTCGAAGTCGCGCGACGACAGTGGTCCCTCGGCGCGAATCCGTTCCAGCACGTGCTTCGCGACGGCCGCGTTGTCGGCCAGGGCGGCGTTGTGGAACCGAGGGCCCTTGCGGCCCATGACGTGACGGAACCACGGGAACTCGCTCGTCGGGACGTAGGACAGCGCCTTGTTCGTCGCCTCGAAGATCTCGCGCCGCGCGTAGAGCTCGTCGCACCATGCGGGCTCGTAGCCGGCGACGCGCGCGTGCAAGACGAGGTCGTGGTTCCTTCCTGCGACCGCGATCGGGTCGAACTGAATCGAGCCGAACTTCCGGAAGACCGTGCGCGTCCCGTCGAGGCCCGCGAGCGACCGCGCGGGCGCGAGGAAATGGCGGGCGACGAGGAAGCGACGGACTTGGTGTGGGCCGAACGCGCTCAGCGTGCGAAGTCGAACGCCCAACCCCACACCACCACGCCGATCAGGGCGAGGACGAGGACGAGCCAGATCCAGTTCGAGACTTCTGAAAGGCGCAAGCGCCTACCCGCCGAGGCCGGGCAGGCCGAGGCCTCCGAGCCCGAGCTCGCCGATCATCTGCTGCGCCTTCGCCTCGACGGCGGCGCGCGCCGAGCGGAGCGCCTCGTTCACGCCGGCAAGGACGAGGTCGGCGAGCGCCTCGGGATCCTCCGGGTCGATCGCGTCGCGCGAGATCTCGATGGCGAGCACCTCACCGGCGCCGTTGGCCGTCACCTTCACCATGCCGCCGCCGACGGACGACTCCGCCGTCTCGTGCTTCGCGTCCTCCTGCATGCGCTGCACCTGCTCCTGCATCTGCGCCGCCTGCTGCATGAGCTTGTTCATGTCGAAGCTCATTCCGGTTCGCGCTCCCGGGCGTCGAGATCCGTCTTCAGCAACTCGATGATGCGGTCTTCGCCCGCGGGCTCGTCCAGCTCGAGCGCGCCCTCCGCGTCGCCTTCGCCGACCGCGAACGCGAGCGCGAGCCGCCGTCCCGTCACCTCGTAGAGCGCGTCGGCGAGCATGGTCGCGTTCTTCGGCTCCTCGGCCAGCTGGCGGTGGAACGACGCCGTTGCCGGGAACTCCACCGTGAGCGTGTCGCCGGCGAGCTGCGCGGGGCGGGCCTCGCCGAGCACCGTCGAGATCGGGATCGACCGCTCGGCGACGGCGGGGACGATCGTCCGCGCCCACGCCTCCTGGAGCTGCTCCAGCTCGACCGGGATATCGGCGACCGGAGGAGCGGGCGCGGGCGCTTCTTCCGTCCTTGGGACGCTCTGCGTCCCAACGACGACCGCCGGTTGCCCTGCCTCCAACAGCTCGATC
>JAFALP010000374.1 GCA_019234175.1 Actinomycetota bacterium
GCCCGCGCAGCGCGCGCAGGTGCGATTGCCCCGACGCGGCATCCCGGCGGCGGCGTGCAGCGCATGCCGACAGCCCTGATCCGCGCCAGGCAGAGGCCGCTGCCCGCCGGCGCCGCGTCGCCTGCGGCGGATCCCCGCTTGCAGGCAGACGCCAGCACGCGCAGGCGACGGCGCGCCTGAGGGCTGCACGCGGGGTGTCGTCGCGTTCGTTCAGCGCGGCGCCGCGCCGGGCCGGGATCGGGGCGCGGCGCCGTCGCTGATCCTAGGCAACGCGGAACGTGACGGTCCGCGAGGCCGACGTCGTGTCGGTGCTCACGGTCAGCGCGAGCGCGAGCAGCTTCCCGTGCGCCATCCCCGGCAGCGTCAGCTTCACCGAGGCGGTGCCGTTCGAGAAGTGGGCGCTGCTCTTCAGCGACGCACCGCCGATCGACGAGACGACGCTCGCCGAGCCGCTCGTCAGTCTGTCCCCGGTGTCGCTTCGCGTCACCGGGAAGCTGACCGTGAACGTCTTGCCGGCAACGGCTCGGGTCGGCGAGGCGAGCGGCTTCCCGATCAGCGGCGTGACGACGGTCGCGGATTCGGTCGCCCGCGTCTCGACCGGCGCAGCCGGCGTCGGCGGCGGAGCGATCGCAGGCAGCGGATCGCCGAGCGTGCACGGCAAATCGCCGTACCAGGTGACCGTGTTCCAGTCGTACCCGAGTGCGTTCAGCGTGTAGCCATCGGGAATCCAGTGGCAGAAGCCATCGCTGCTCGAGTCGAGATACACGGTGCCGTCACTCATCAGTCCGACGAGCGTCGAGCCGTCGCCGCTGTCCGCAGCGGCGGTCGCAACTCCGACAGTGAGCGCCGAAGCGGCGAGCGCGAAGACAGCGAAGCAGGATGTACGCATGGTGAATGTCCCCCCTTGTCGCAGTTCAGTGACAGGCTCGATATCGACCGGCGCAGTTCAGACGCGGTTCGGGGTGCGTAAGCCGGCCGTAAAATCGCGCCCGCTGCGAGCGATCGCGTTACTGGCGTGTGCGTCCCTCGTCCGAGGGAGACCACGTCGCTCAGGGCTCCGCGGTCGCCGCGTCGCGGAAGAGCGGCAACGCTCCCGGATCGACCGATACCGGTGGCTGCGGCGGACGAGGCCGGCCCGGCGGTAGCTCACCTGCGCGCAGGCTCATTCGCGGACAGCTCGCGCAGGCGAGCGGAACGTACGCTGATCGGACGCCGGGGATCGTCTGGCTTGGGCCGCTTGCAGCGGCGTATCCGTCACGGCGCTAGGCCGAGCTCGTTCGCGCGTTCCGTGATGACGATCGCTTGACCAGTGAAGTCGAGCGCCTCGCGTGTGCGAGGAAGGCGGCGATGAGGCGTCCGGTGAAGATCGGTTCGTGCCGCCGGCTGAGCTAGGCTGCTTCTAATCGTGATCGAAGCGATGATCGAACAGCTCCAAGCGGCCGCTGACTCGCTGCGCAAAGGCGATCCCGGGCCGTTCACGGCCCTACTCGCCGAGGACGCCGAATGGCGCGGCATCTCACGTGGCCATCTTTGGTGGAAGCAGACTCCGAGCTGACGCGGGCCAGACGAGGCCCGTGAGGTCTTGCAGTTCCAGATCGACAAGCGCGGCGGCAGAAGACGCGCCGTCCGTCCGGAGTTCACCGTTGTCGGCGCCGACCGGATCATCGGCTCGACCGTCTGGGTCGACGAGGACGGTCGACGGATCGAGCGCTACCAGGTTCTGACGATCCGAGAAGACAAAATCGTCGACATCCAAGGCTGCGAGACGAAACGGGAGGCTGAACGCTTCGCCACCCGCCGCCGAACCGGCTAGCCGCCGGGTGTACTCCCGACTCGACAGACGGCAGCGGAGGCGCCAGTTAGGTATTGACGGATCGTCCCCGGCGTTGTCGACGAAAAGAACGCAATCCGCGTCTCGCGAGACGCTCGTACCGCGCTCGCTGGCCCACCCGGTGAGGGCTGAAATCAGCTGGCGGCAAAAGGAACGCTTGTAGCCTGCGATCTGTGTCTGCAGGAAAAGCGCGTAGGTCGGGAACGCCAATTCTGGCCCTCGCGGCGCTCGGAGTCGTTTTCGGCGACATCGGCACAAGTCCGTTGTACGCGTTGCAGGCAGCCTTTTCGAAAGACACGCATGTCGCTGTGACCCACGCGAACATCCTCGGCCTGCTGTCGCTCTTTTTCTGGGCGCTCGTTCTCGTGGTGACCGTCAAGTATGTCCTCGTTGTGATGCGCGCCGGCTACCACGGCGAGGGTGGGATCATGGCGTTGATGGCGCTCGCGAGTCGGCGTGCCGCGGGCTGGGAGCGCGGCATCGTGCTCGCGCTTGGTCTCGCCGGCGTCGCGCTCTTCTACGGCGACGGGGTGATCACGCCGGCGATCTCGGTCCTGTCGGCAGTCGAGGGTGCGAAGGTGAAAGCACCCGGCATCCATTCCTTCGTCCTGCCGATCGCGCTCTTGGTGTTGACAGTGTTGTTTCTCGTCCAGCGGCGGGGCTCCGGCGGGATCGGACGGTCTTTCGGGCCGGTGATGCTTCTCTGGTTCGTGTTGATCGGGGTGCTGGGCGGTCGCGCCGTTGTCCGCGATCCATCCGTCCTGCGGGCGTTCGATCCGCTCGAGGCGGTCTGGTACTTCGGCCGGCATCCCTGGGTGGCGTTCGTTTCGCTCGGCGCGGTTGTCCTCTGCATCACCGGCGTCGAGGCGCTCTACGCCGACATGGGCCATTTCGGACGGCGACCGATATCGGCCGCGTGGCTCTGCATCGTCCTTCCCTCCCTTGTCCTTTGCTACTTCGGCCAAGGCGCGATCGTGCTCCGCGACCCGGCCGCAGCCGCAAATCCGTTCTTCCACCTCACCGGCAGCGATCTGACGCTCGGACTCGTAGGGATCGCGACCGTCGCGACGGTGATCGCCTCGCAAGCGGTCATATCAGGTGTCTTCTCACTGACCGAGCAGGCCGTCGGTCTCGGCATGCTGCCGCGCCTCCGGATCCGCCACACCTCAGCAGAGCAGCGCGGCCAGGTGTATCTACCTGCCGCCAACTGGCTGCTCTACGCCGCGATCGTCGGCGTCGTCGTCGGATTCGGATCATCCGCGGCGCTCGCCGCCGCGTACGGCATCGCAGTCACCGGAACAATGACGACCACGAGCGTCCTCCTCTACGTCGTGGCGCGGCGACGCTGGCGCTGGAACACCGCGCAGACCGTCCTCCTGGTCGCGCCGCTGCTGGCAATCGACCTCCTTTTCTTCGCCGCGAACGCGCTCAAGGTCGAGCATGGTGGCTGGTTTCCGCTGCTCCTCGGCGCGCTGCTGTTTTCGCTCATGCTGACCTGGCATCGCGGACAGCACATCATCACCGTGAAAAGACGGGCCGAAGAAGGCGAGCTTCGGACCTTCGTCCGCGAGCTGCCCAACGAGCCGAACCTCCAACTCGTACCGGGTACGGCCGTCTACCCCCACGGCAGCGCGACAACCACCCCGCTCGCACTCCGAATCAACGTCGAGCACAACCACATCCGGCACGAACGGATCATCGTTCTTCACGCCCGCACGCTACGAGCCCCGTTCGCGCCTGAAGACGAACGGGTCGTCGTTGATGCCCTCGGCGACGCGAACGACGGAATCGTGCTCGTGACAGCGCTGTTCGGATATCGCGAACAACCCAACCTTCCAGCCGCTCTGCAGCTCGCAACCCAACTAACCGACGAACTCGACGGCCTGAACGACCCGACCTACTTCCTCAGTCGTATCTTCATCCAGCCAACACGAAGCGGCGGAATGGCCCTCTGGCGAAAACGCCTCTTCAGCACCCTCACACGCAACGCCTCCAGCCCCGCCGAGTACTTCGGTCTGCCCGACGACCAAGTCGTCGCGATCGGAACCACCATCCGTGTCTAACGAACCTGCGAGCGGCACACTCCGAACTTGCTGGTAACGCCACCGTAATCCGTCGCGAAACCGGCTCCAGTGACGATCAACAAGCAAGCGAACACCACGAGCGTAAGGCGGCCGGAATCTGTCTTCAGGGCGAGAAGGAGGCCTTACACGTCTCCCGTACCTTAAGCATGAATGATGCGTCAGATAATGCTCATCGGACGTCCCATTCCGGGAGGCGAGCCCGGACAGGGAGGCGCCACAGTCCGTGGCCTCTACCGCTATGTGCCGCATCCGCACGCATCAGCGCGCGTACGCCAGGGGCCTGTCAAAGTGAACGACCAGCATCGCCGCGACACCGCATTCGAGCGGGCGAATACCTGGCTTGCAGTCAAGATCACGACGATCGTCGGAACAATGATCTGCGCCTACTTGTTCACAGTCCTCGCGCTGATCAGCCTTCCATCAGCGTTGAAGAGCGCGAACTTGATCATCATCATCGCCTGGATTGCGCAAACGTTCTTGCAGTTGGTTCTCCTCCCGGTGATCATCGTTGGGCAGAACGTCCAGGCTGCAGCCGCGGACAAGCGGTCCGAACAGACCTACCGCGACGCGGAGGCGGTACTGCACGAAGCGCAGCAGATCCAGGCGCATCTTCTCGCCCAAGACCGCGCACTGGAAGCGCTTGCCGGGAAACTCGGCGCCGCGCTCCCGAAGCCCTGACCGCCGCGTTACGCACGGCTGGCGGCTGGCGCCATGCCAAGCGTTGTCATCCGTCTCCACGCCCATCGGCGTCAGCCGTTGAG
>JAFALP010000311.1 GCA_019234175.1 Actinomycetota bacterium
CATCGAGCTGCCGCTCCGCGATCTTCATTGCGGGCGTGTGCGCCCGCACGGCGTCGACGGACTGGTGAAACCACAGATATGCGCCGCCCGCAGCCCCGAGACCGACCGCGCTGAGGAGGACGAGCAAGATGCCGCCGAGCCTGCGCGCAACTGCGAGCGGCGTCCGCGGTGCGCGAGGCGGCCGCCGGAAGTATGCGACGGCGCTCGACGGGGCGGGCGGGAAGACCGCGTGGCCGTTGCGTGCCGCCCCGGCTCCACGGCCGACGCCTCGTTTCAGTGTCGTCCGCATCCTTCGCCCGGCGCCCGCTCGGACGCTAACACATGATGGTTCGTTCAGAAGTTCACATTCGGTGAAGCACGCACAAGGGCGTTGTGAATCAGCCCATGGTCAGAAGGACCACCTTGACCACCAAGAGCAGGGCGGCGAGCGTGACGTAGGCGCGGAGGACGACGAGCCCGAACATTCGGGCGCGCGTTCGCCCCGGCTGCGGCAGACTCTCGAGGCGAGGCATCGTCCAATTCAGCCGCGCCCCGCGCAAAGGATGCCTGGTCGGCTTGCGGCCGCGAAGGCTGACCGCGAGGACGACAAGCAGACCAAGGCAACCTGCCGCCGTCAACCCAACGAGTAGGAGTTCTGCGGGAACCCCGGGTACGAGCGTGGTGATCGTGACGGTCGCCGAGAGAACAAGCAGCACGACCACGACGAGAGTGGCGGCGGCGTTCAGCCAACGTCCGTTCGTCCACGGCCCGAGTACATCGGCGTCGTTACAAAGAAGGAGCAAGAAGACGCAGGCGCTCGGCAACAGGATGCCCGCGAGCGCCTGGACGGCCGTGGTCATCAGGCCCAAAGGCGCATGCGGAACGAGAACAATCGCGGCCGCAACCGCGGTCAACCCTGCCATCGTCCCATGGAAGCGGGGCGCGTCCCGCCAACCGCGATGCAGGGAGTGCTTGATGCCGAATACGTCTCCGACTGCGTACGAGGTGGAAAGCGTGATCACGCCGGCGCCGATGATCGAGGCGTTCAGCAATGCCAGCGCGAACAGAGCTCCTGCTGCAGGGCCGAGTCGAACCGACAGCGCATGAGCGATCGTCCCCGCATCGACGAACGCCCCGTGGAACGGCGTGTCTGCAAACGCGAACCCGCAGGCCATCACAGTGGCAATCCCGAGCAGAGTGAAGACGAGCGTCCCCAGGAGTGTGTCTGCCCGCTCGTATTTCAGCCAGCGCGGCGTGATCCGCTTGTCGACGACGTTCGACTGCTGGAAGAACAACTGCCAGGGCGAGACCGCGGTCCCGATCAGGGCCAATACGAACAGTACGTTCGTGGAGTCGATGCGACCCGAGAAACCGGGAACGAAGGACCGCGCGACCGCCCCACCCCGTGGGTGACTCAGAACGAGCAGCGGCACGGCCAAGAAGTTGACCGCGACCAGCACGTACATGATCCGCTCCCAGCGCCGGAAGCTTCCCGAGGCCGTCATCGCGAGCAGGGCGGCCGCCGCCAGAGGGACGGAAACCAGTTCGCTGACCCCGAAGTAGCCGAGCGCGAGAGCAACGCCGATGAACTCGGTCACGATCGTGACCACGTTCAGAACGAGAAGGTCGCCCAGCGCGAAGAAGCCCCAACGTCGACCGAACCGCTCGAAGATCAGACGCGCATGCCCTGCACCGGTGACCGCCCCGAGTCTGGCGACCATCTCCTGGTTGACGAAGAGTGCAACCGGAAGCAGAAGAAAGAGCCAGAGAAGCTTGAGCCCGTAGTTCTCTCCTGCCTGGGCGAAGACGGACAGACTGCCTGCGTCCTCATCGGCGACCATGACGACGAGACCGGGACCCATGATCGCGAGAAAGGTGCCGAGCTTGGCTGCGACCGAAAGCCGCGGTGCCGTATCGAACATCGGCACGGTTCCCAGCGCACCGAGAATGTCGCCCCGGTGCGCGCGATCGAGCACAGAGCGCCGCTCTGAGAGAGGAGCGAAGGACGCCCTGACGACGCTCGCCCGTACCTCCTCTTTGTGAAGACTCATCGGGACGCGCGACGGCGGACGGCGGCGATCCGTCCGGTGCGACGATGCTCGACGTGACGAAGGGCGCCCTCGAGCAGCTCCACCACGTGCTCGTCGTGAAGCGTGTAGACCCGACGCTTGCCGTCGCGCACGACGGCGACGAGCGCGTGCTGGCGCAATACGCGCAGTTGATGAGAGACCGCCGACTGCTCCATCTCCAGGCCATCTGCGAGTTCCGTCACCGAGTGCGGACCCGAGAGAAGCAGGCCGAGAATGAGGACTCGACTCGGGGTCGAGAGAGCAAACATTGCGTCGGCGACATCCTCGGCCACACGTTCGCCGACCGGAAGGCGTCGCCGCCTACTCGCCGAGGGACTCACACGCCGATCCTAACCGGAGACTCCCTCCCACGGCCCGTTGCATCTGCCGGTGTCCAGCAATAGCATGAAGACTTCCTCATATGAGGAACGAAGGTAGCGGATTTGCGATCGCGCAAGGACGCCGATGAGCCGTTGGAACCCGGACGACGATCTGTTCGACCTCGACGAGCCGGCCCCGGCTTCGCCCCGTCGAATGAGAGCTCGTCTTCAGACGAGCGCCGTTGCGCGACATCCTGCGAGATTCCCGACCAAGCTCGCGGCCGCTATCGCGGCAATCCTCCTGGCGGCGATAGCCGTCACACTGCTCGTCGGCGGGACCAGCAGAGCAAGTGCAGATCGTTCCTACCTCAGGGCACTGCAGATTCCGGCAGCGGCCTCGGAAAGAGTCGGGTCGAGCTTCGCGACCCTCTTGAAAAAAACCACACTCACGGCGCCGAACGCGGCCGCCGCAGTCGACCGGCTTGCTGCGCGCCAGGCTGAGCTCGTCACCGAGACGCAAGACCTTCGTCCGCCCGC
>JAFALP010000058.1 GCA_019234175.1 Actinomycetota bacterium
CGCGCCGTCGAACGCCATGCCCGCGGGCGTGCCGCTGCCGAGCCCCATGGCGGTGACGGCGCCGAGCTGCACCATCGCCTCGGCGAGCTCGTAATTCGTCATGCCGGCGCTGTAGTCGGATCCGCCGCCCTCGACGGTGACGAGCAGGATCTGCCCGTTGCGAAGCTGACCGATCGCGCTCCGCGCGCTGCGCGCGTTGAGCACGGAGTCGTCGAAGGCCTCGTTCGTGCGGAAGACCGCCTTGCCGCCGCTGACGAGCAACGGTCCGCCCCCGACGGCGGCGAGCTGCGTGCTCCAGTCCGGCGTGAGCGTCGGACGGATCTCGACCGTCGTCCCCACCGGCGCCTCGGTGCTCAAATAGGGTGCCTGCGCCCCGCGCGACACGAGCACGGCGCCGCCGGGCGGGATCGGCGTGCCGCCGGCGCCGCTCTGGGCCGTGACGGCACCGGTGAGCACGTGGTTCGGAAGAAGGGGCGGGAGCGTCTGGATGACGTCCTCGACCACGCCTGTCTCCGGCGGCGTGGCCGCGCCCCAGGCAGGCGTGTACAGGGTGGTATGACCGCTCACCGGCGGGTCGTTCAGGTCGAGCTCGCGGCGCTGGCCGGTGCCGCGCCACGTGCCGTCGAACGAGACCTGCGCCACCGTGAGGAGGCCGGTCGGCGAGATGCCGGCGCTCGATCGCGACGAGATGGGCGCCGACGTGAGCGCGCCGTTCGCCATGACGATGCCCGTCGGCGGCCCGTGCGTGGACGCGAAGAAGTCGCCGTTGACGCCGACCGAGGTCTCCGTCCCGCTCAGGTCCTTCTCGATGCCGGTGAGCGGCTCCGCCGAGGAGAGCGCGTTGTGCGCGACGGCGGGCGCGAGCGTGTAGAGCGATCCGTCGGGTCTCGGCGCGGTGACGACGTCGAGCACGACGGGGCCGCGGGGCGTGAACTCCACCTGGCGCGTGTACGTGACACCCGGCATGAGGGTCATCGGCGCGGTCGGCTGGGCACCCGCAGGCACCGCGAGCGCGCCGGCGGCGAGGACGACGATGACGAGCTTGCGCAGCACGACCCCGAGCCAGGCTACCCCTTGAATGTGACGGCCGATTATGTGATGGTCGCCACGAAATGCGGCGGGCGGCTCTCGTCTCGGCGATTGCAGGCGTTGCCTTCCTCTGCGCGTCGGGGGTGGGCGCTGCGCCGCCACCGCCCAACTTCCCGTCCGGCCAGCCGCTCGGCCCGCCGATCACGCTGAAGTTCCCGAATCCGGGGCAGGTGCTCTTCTTCTCGGTCTCGGTGACCGCGACGCTGAAGCCGGGCGATCAGGTCGAAAAGCTGACCCCGATCGCGTACGGCCATCCGGACCCGAACGAGCGTCTCGCCGGCGGAATGACGAAGCCCGTCACGACCGGCGACACGACGACGTTCAAGTTCTACTTCGCGATCAAGAACATCAGCACGAAGCGGAAGACCGCGGCGGTCGGCGGCGAGCCGCCGCCCCAGGTCGACATCTTCGGCAACCCGCTCTTGTTCGCCGCCATCGAGATGGGCGTGCCCGTGCCGGTGTCGTGCGCGGACATCAAGGCGGCGTACCACACCCTGCAGTTCCTCTACGCGGTGCTCGGATTCGGCGACAAAGCGCTCGAGATGTGGAGCGGCGCACTGTCGTCGTGCCCGTGAGCTGCGACTAGTTCCAGACGCGGACGTCGCGGTACAGCGTGTCGCGCTGCACCGGCGTCTTCCCCAGTGACCTGATCAGGTGCACGAACTCGTCCGCCGTCGTGCGGTACGTCGTGCCCGCCGCCGAGACGACGTTCTCCTCGATCATCACCGAGCCGAGATCGTCCGCGCCGAACTGCAGCGCCACCTGGCCGATCTTCTTGCCCTGCGTCACCCACGACGAGCCGATGTGCGGGACGTTGTCGAGGTAGATGCGCGACACCGCCTGCGTGAGCAGGTAGTCGAACGACGTCGGCCTCGAGTCGACCGGCACCTCCGCTCCCATGCGGTTGCCGTCGTCCTGGAACGTCCACGAGAAGAACGCGCGGAAGCCGCCCGTCTCGTCCTGCAGGTCGCGGATGCGCCGCATGTGCTCGACGCGCTCCTCGAGCGTCTCGACGTGGCCGTACATCATCGTCGCCGTCGTCGAGATCCCGAGGCGATGCGCGTCGCGCATGACCCCGAGCCACTCGCCCGTCTTCGTCTTCTTCGGCGCGATGATCTTGCGCACCCGGTCGACGAGGATCTCGGCGCCGCCGCCGGGGATCGAGTCGAGCCCCGCGTCGCGCAGCCGCGTGAGCGCCTCGGGGATCGTCAGCTTCGACCGGCGCGCGATGTGCTGCACCTCCGACGGCGACAGCGCATGCAGATGGATCGCGTACTTCGCCTTGATCGACGAGAACAGATCCTCGTAGTAGTCGACGCCGAGGTCGGGATGGTGGCCACCCTGCATGAGCAGGCCCGTGCCGCCGAGGGCGAGCGTCTCCTCGATCTTCTTGAAGATGACCGGCTTCGGCAGCAGGTATCCCTCGCGTGTGTCGCCGGGCCGGCGGTAGAACGCGCAGAAGTCGCAGTCCGTGTAACAGATGTTCGTGTAGTTGAGGTTCCGGTCGATCATGAACGTGACCCGGTCGCGATCGTGCTTGCGGTTGCGGAGCTCGTTCGCGACCCGCCCGACCGAGACGAGGTCGCGCGAGCGCAGCAGCGCGACTGCCTCCTCGTCGGCGATCCGCTCGCCGTCGAGGGCCTTCTCGAGGATCTCGTTCATGCGACCGCGGCGCCGGTCGACTGCACGAAGCGGAGCTCGGGAACCGTCTCGAGCTCGCCGGCGTCGCGCGCCAGCTCGAGGAACGTCAGCAGGCCGGCACGCTCGCGCGGGCCGAAGCGGTAGCGGAGCTTCTCGAAGTAGCGCGCGAGGAACCCTGCCGGGTACCCATAGCGCTCGGCCGCCTCGTACGCGAGCCTCTCGGGCTCGGCGCGCGCACGGCGCACGGAGGCGACGAGCGCGTCCTCGATCTCGGCGAGCCCGTCGGCGAGCGGCTCTGGGCATGCCCAGACGGCGAAGACCATCGGAAGGCCGGTGCGCTCGAGCCACAGCCGGCCGAGGTCGTGGTGCGGCGTCGGGTCCTCGAACGCCGACTTGAGCGCCGCATCGCCGATGAGGAGCTTCGCGTCGGCCTCCTCGCCGAGCGGGACGTGCTCGGCCTCGGGGAGAAGCACCTTCGTAAGGACGACCGACGTCGCCGACTCGGGCGTGACTGCGACGACGCGCACCTGCTCGAGCGGCTTGCGCGACACGAGCTGGATCGACTCGACCGCGCCTTCGGACGCGACACAGAGGCGCGGCAGCAGTCGCAGCTTGTCGGCGTTGCGCGCGTACTCGATCGACGAGATCGGGGCCGTGTCCAACTCG
>JAFALP010000269.1 GCA_019234175.1 Actinomycetota bacterium
TCGTTCCCCCCGGCTCCGACTCGGGATTCGCCGATGCGGTGCTCGACGTCGTCGAGCGCGAAGGCGTCGACGTCGTCCTTCCCCAGTCCTCGTTCGACCTGCCCGCGCTCGCCGCGGCGCGCGACGGCTTTCCCATTCCCGTGCTCGTCTCGCAGCCGGAGACGGTGCGCCGGTCCAACGACAAAGCCGAGACGTACACGCTGCTGCAGCGCATCGGCGTGCCGACCGTCGACTTTCGGCGCGTCGCCGGCGCGCGCGAGGTCGATTCGGCCGCGCGCGAGCTCGGCTACCCGAACCGGCCCGTGTGCTTCAAGCCCGTGTTCTCCTCGGGCTCGCGCGGATTCCGCATCCTCGACCCCACGGTCGACCGCGCGCACCAGCTCCTGCACGAACGTCCCGGGTCGGTGTCGATGCGGCTCGAGGAGGCGCTCGAGCTCCTGCCCGACGAGGGCGGCGCCGAGCTGCTCGTGATGGAGCTCGCCACCGGCGGCGAGCGGACGATCGACGGCATCGCCGACGGCAGGCGCGTCGTGCTCGGCCACCCGAAGACCCGCGAGTCGATGCGCGCGGGGCTGGCGATGTACTTCGTGACGCTCGCGGACGACGGGCTGATGGAGACGGCCGACCGGATCGTCGAGGAGCTCGCGATCGAGTGGTTCTTCAACATCCAGCTGGTCGGCGACCGTGTCATCGAGATCAACCCGCGCATCTCGACGGTCGTGTACCAGGAGGATCTCGACCTGCCGTGGCTCGGCGTCAAGCGGGCGCTCGGCGAGATCTCCGATGAGGAGCTGGCGGCGCGCCGGACGCGGGTGCGACCGGGGAGAACGGCGCTCCGCTACTTCGACCAGATCGAGTGGGACGCCTAGCCGCCCGCGTTCGACGCGACGTAGGCGGCGACGTTCCGAATCTGCGCCGCCGTTAGCGTCTTTGCGAACGACGGCATGCCGCCTCCGCCGTTCGTCACCTGTGCGAGCACCTGCGCGTAGTTGGGCTTGAGCGTGTCGAGGTTCGGCCCGATCTGCCCTCCGGCGTGCGCGGCCGCAAGCGTGTGGCAACCCGCGCAGCCCGCGGTCTTGAAGACGGCCGCACCCGCGGCCGCGTTCGCGCTCGCCGGGATCGGCGACGGGACCGCGTAGGCGGGGGCGGCGCTCGTCGTGTGCTGGTAGAGCCAGAGCGCGCTCGTGTACCAGACGCCGACGAGGACGGAGAAGAGCAGCGCACCGGCGACGGGCAGCACCCAGCGTTGGAAGCGATGCAGGCGCACGATCGTCACCTTCGCGGCGAACGCGCCGTACACGGCGCACCCGAGCAGCGAGTGCGCGAGGACGCGCGTGTCGGGGTCCTGGAAGCCGAGCTTGAAGATGCAGTGATACGCGACCGGAAGCGTGAACGCGAATGCCAGCCGTCCCGACCAGCGGTGCGCGCGTCCGATCCAGCGCGGGCGCGGCCACGGGAGCTTGCGGAAGATCCACGCCGCGCTGAAGAGCTGGAAGCAGGCGAGCGCGACGGCGGCGGTCGCGAACCCGGCCTTGAGGTGGACCGGGTCGCTGAAGAAGAGGCGGAAGTACCCCTTCGATCGTGGGGAGTGGCGCGCGAGCAGGCCCGCGGTCAGGGAGACGAGCGCGAAGGCGAGAAGTGGGACGGCAAGCCAGCGGGTGGAACGCGTTCCGAGCGAAGGAGCGGCCGGCGCTGGCTCGGTCACGTGGCTATCGAAACCGACCGGCCGGGCCGGATCAAGGGCGGTCGGCCTTTTCCGTCCCAAACCCCCACCCACCCGGGGCCTTGGGTTGGAGTGTAGTGGCGACCGACTCTCGGAACCGTCGCGGCTTCGCGCCTATACCGTGACGGCCCGTGCCGCGGCCCCTCCGCATCACGCACTGCCCGGTGAACACGGCGGGGATCCCGTGGGCGAACGTCCAGGCGCTCCGTGAGCGCGGCGTGGATGCGCGGCTCGTCGTCTTCAACCGGTACCGGCTCCACCCGGAGGCCGACGTCGATCTCGACCGCCGCGGCGGGCTCGTCCGCCAGCAGCTGACGCAGTGGCGGGCGTTCGCGCAGCTCGCGCCGCGGACGGACATCTTCCACTTCTACTTCGGCCTGACGCTCGTTCCGAAGTCCGTGCAATTCCCGCTGCTTCGCGCGCTGCGGAAGCCCTCGGTCATGCACTTCCTCGGCTCGGACATCCGCGGCCGGTCGCCTGACGAGCTCGCGTGGGCGGACCAGGCCGACGCCGTCGTCGTCGGCTCGTACGACGCGGCCCGTTGGGTCCCCGAGGCACATGTCATTCCGCCGGGGATCGATGTCGCCTCCATCGAGCCTGCACCGCCGTCGACGTCGCCGCGGCCGGTCGTGCTGCACGCGCCGTCGTCGCGGTCGCGCAAGGGCACGGCCGAGGTCGTCGCCGCGTGCGAGCAGCTCGGCCTCGAGCTCGACCTCGTCGAGGGCGTCGACCACCGGGCCGCGTTCGAGCTGTACCGCCGCGCGGACATCGTCGTCGACCAGTTGAACGCCGGCTGGTACGGGGTGTTCGCGATCGAGACGATGGCGCTCGGCAAGCCCGTCGTCACGTTCCTGCACGAGGAGGCGGTTCGGCGTACAGAGGCAGCCTTCGAGGTCGAGGTCCCGATCGTCCCCGCGACGAAGGAGACGCTCGTCGACGTCCTGCAGCGGCTCGTCGACGAGCCCGAGGAACGTGTGCGCATCGGGGCAGCGAGCCGCGCATACGCGGAAGAGGTCCACGACCTCTCGCACGTCGCCGATCGCCTGCTCGACCTCTACGCTGGCCTGCGATGAGGCTCGGCCATGAGCTGAAGCGGCTCGGCCGCCACTCGGTGGTCTACGGCCTCGGCGGTCTCGTGTCGCGCATCCTCGCGACCCTCCTCCTGCCGCTGTACACGCACTACCTCCCGCCGAACTCGTACGGGCAGGTGGAGACGATCACGGCGCTCACCGCCGTTCTCGCGATCGTGCTTCAGCTCGGCATCTCGAGCGCGTTCTTCCGTTTCTACTTCGACGCGAAGGAGGTGCCCGAGAAGCTGACCGTCGTCCGCACGTCGTTCTGGTTCACGATGGCGATGTCGACGCTCGGCCTCGTCATCGGCCTCGCGTTCGCCGGCCCGGTCAGCCACCTCATCCTGCACTCGGACCACGCGACGCTCGTGCGGGCCGGCGCCGTCGGCCTGTGGGCGCAGACGAACTACCAGCAACTGACCGCGCTCTTCCGCGTAGAGGAGCGTTCGACCGCGTACGCGATCGCGAGCGTCGCCAACGTCCTCATCACCGTGGCGGCGATGGTCCTCTTCGTCGCGGTCGCGCACTGGGGCGCGGTCGGCCTCATCGTCGGCAACTTCACGGGAACGCTCCTCGTCTACGTCGTGCTCGTCGCGTACCGGAGCGAGCAGCTCGGGCTCGAATTCGACCGCGGCCTCTTCCGCAAGATGCAGCACTTAGGCATGCCGCTCGTGCCGTCGGCGCTCGCGCTCTGGGCGATCAACTT